>NZ_JACJDY010000010.1:0-149659 GCF_014163785.1 Pseudoalteromonas sp. SR43-7
GCCTGGTGATAACATCAAGATGACAGTAACTCTAATCGCACCAATCGCGATGGATGAAGGTCTTCGTTTTGCTATCCGTGAAGGTGGTCGTACTGTAGGTGCTGGTGTTGTAGCAACTATCGTAGAGTAACAATTAACTTTTAAGTTAATTGTTAGAAAAAGGTCACCCAGGTGGCCTTTTTTAATGCCTGAAGAAAAGTGTCATATGAAGGTGGTGCTCTTACCTTAGGCGTAGGTGCTTTGTAGCAACGATCAAAGAGTAATAATTAACTTTTAAGTTAATTGTTAGAAAAAGGTCACCCAGGTGGCCTTTTTTAATGCCTGAAGAAAAGTGATTTGCTCCTATATAGCTTTATTGCCGTAGCTTGGGTTGAGTTTTGCGAAGCCTGAGGAAAAAGGTTGCTGAAAATAACTGAGCTCTTAAATATAAGCACGGCTAGGCCGCGCTTATATTGAGTTAGCTCTTGGTCTTTTAGCCAATTACTAATATATGATAAAAGCTTTAGTGTTTCTTCGCGTACTCTTGCGCTTGCTTTAACACTCTTAATAAATTGCCACTTAAAATCTTTTTAATATCTTTGTCGCTATAATCTCTGTCCATTAAACCTTGAACAAGATTAGGGTAGCTAGATACATCTTTCAAGCCGATAGGTAATGAATCGCCAACTCCATCATAATCAGAGCCAATACCTACATAATCAATACCAATTAGCTCAACTACGTGATCAATATGGTCAAGTACTTGCTCAAGACTTGCAAATGGATACGGATTTTTAGCACGGTAAGCAGCATCAAAATCTTTACTTAACTTAGTGCCTTCTTTTTTAGCTGACTCTTTTGTACTTTTTAATTGCTTGCCCCAACTACCTGCTTTAGCGGTAACAAAGCTTGAGCCAAAATTGATTTGAATAACACCGCCATTTTCTTTAAGTGCTAATAACATATCGTCATTCATATTACGCTCAAAGCCAGGCGTGTATTTACGAAGTGATGAATGAGAGGCAATTACTGGTGTTTTAGAGAGCTCCATAACCTGATAAAACGCATCATCAGAAATATGCGATACGTCAATTAGCATGCCTATATTATTCATTTCAGTGACAAGCTTTTTACCAAATGGGCTTAAGCCTTTCCATTTACGGCGTATATCGTAAGACGAATCTGAAATATGGTTGCTTTGAGAGTGCGCTAGCGTGATGTAACGAATGCCGCGGTCGTAAAAGTGCTGAAGGTTTTTCATATCACCTTCGATTGGAGAGCCATTTTCCATACCCATGGCTATAGACAGCTTACCTTGTTTAAATTGCTCTTCAATATCAGAGCTTGAGCTCGCAATAGCAAACTTATCGGGTGCGCGCTGGACTATGGCTTCCATACTATCAATCATTTGATTGGCTAGCTGGTAGCTTTTTCCTTTACCTTCAAATTCCAAATGCGCAGGAATATAAATTGACATAAATGGGGCGTTTAAACCGCCTTTTACAGCGCGAGGATAGTCAAAATCGCCATCACTAGTTGCTTTGGTTACATCAACCCAGCTTTCGTGAATTCGATAAGGTACGTCAATATGGGTATCAATTAAAATGGTATCTTTAGCGAGTTTAATTGCCTTATCAGATGCTGTTATTGTTTGTTCTGCTTGGGCTTGGCTAGTTAAAGCTAGTGATATGGCTACCACTAGAGTGCTGAGTTTTATCATGTTTTGGCTCTTTGGGTAAAAAGCCATTGTGTACGTTCAATTCAAAAGTTACAAGTACTACGCCTTAATCAAACGACTGTGCTTGATGCTCTTCACTTTGCAGCGCTTTAAATTCACCTTTTGAAATTATAGTTACAGACTCGTGTAATTCTGAGAAAAACACCATCGCTTCGCCATTTTTAAGCTGCAGCTTTACTTGGTTAACTTTAGATTCGATGCTTGCTTCTACTTCACCATAATCGGTACCTTCGCGTAATACATAGCTTTCGATTAAGTTATAAAGAGTGTCTTGATCGAGTTGTTCAAAAGGGATAATCATTACTGCTTGTTACTCGCTTTATTTAATATGTGTTGGCCAAAATAATACGGCACGGCTTTCTCTAACCAAAATACAGGTTTAAAAGGGTTGTTACCGCTAATAAAACCTACATGGCCGCCTTTCTCTGAGACGCACAGCGTAACATGCTCACTGACATCTTGCCTACTCGGTACGGCTTTAATTGAGAGCATAGGGTCGTCTTTGGAATGAATAATAAGTGTGGGTACAGCGATATCTTTCAAGTACGGCATAGCACTGGCTTTACGGTAGTAATCGTGTGCGTTTTCAAAACCGTGTAACGGTGCTGTAAGTTGGTTATCAAACTCTAATAAATCATCAATATTCATTAATTGATCGGTAGTTATAGGAATTTGCTGCTTAATTTGCGGCAATTTACGTTGCATCGACTTTTTCATTCGATCGAGCAGATATTTTTGGTAAATTTTACCTAAACTTTTACGAATAACATCACTTGATGACGACAAATCATAAGGCGCTGATACCACTGCAGCTGCATTGAGCGGGCAGTTTGTATTCTCTTCGCCTAAGTACTTAGCAAGCACATTACCACCAAGCGAAAAGCCTACGGCAACCATCGCTCTATTTGGGTATTGCTGCTTTAAATGATTAATAAAAAAAGCTAAATCGGCGGTATCACCACTGTGATAAGCACGTGGAAGGCGATTTACTTCGGTTGAGCAGTTTCTAAAGTGCATAAGCACAACTGCATAACCTTGTTTTTTTAAGGCCTTCATCATGCCTTTGGCATAAAAGCTATTTATATTGCCTTCGAGTCCGTGTAAAACAACGGCTAGTGGTGCGGTTTCGTTATGTGGAAGTGACCATGCAAGCTCAATAAAGTCACCATCAGGTGTATCAAGTTGCTCAAGTTCGTAGGACGTATTGTGAAATGGGCGGAAAAAACGCGGCATTATGGTCTGAACGTGACGATTGGTCATCCACCATGCTGGTTTGAACTGAGAGATCATGTTTGTACTACGCACTTTGTATTAAACGAAAAGCTAGTGTATCAAATTTTTCGCTTCAGAAAATAAAAAGCGCCTAACTAGTAAACTAATAAGGCGCTTTAGTGCGTCGTGCTTAATTTTGTTCGGGAATTTCTGCATCATGTATTTTTTTCAAAAAGAAAAAAGCAAAAAAGATACACAAAGAAACAACGATGGTTAAAAACCCAAAAGACATAAATAAAACTGGATCTGTAAAAAAGTCTCTAAAGAATACGCTCATGAGTTGCTCCCCTCGTTGTTGATGGGTTAATCATAGGCGGTGTTTGCAGGTCGCAACATGATCGAGATCAAGTTATTTTTCTAAGCAGGTGTAGGAGTGAAGCTAAGTTGATTTAGATCATGTTTTAAGGGTTGGTAAGTTATTACCACTGAGAGCTAAGAGAGTTTTTCCTTAAAAAGTAGTGAGTTGATCGTAACTCATTTTTCCACTTTATTTAAAAGCGTAGCGCTTTAAACATTTTTGAGTAAAACACTTAAAGATTTTTGCACAAAGAGAAAAAAAGAGAAGTAAACGAGGGGGAGAGCAATAAACTACTTGAGCCAAATAATTGCTCAATATTTATATTTTTACCTGGATAATCTAGTTTGTTTTCCTCTAAAAGCGAAACGCCTCTTAACCTCTTTGTGAGTAAATTACTTGAAGGTTTTTTGCACAAAGAAAAAAGAATGAGAAGTAAATGAGGGTAGATCAATGAACTACTTGATCTGACAGTTACCCATTTTTCATCTGGATAATTTAGTTTGTTTTCCTCTAAAAGCGAAGCGCCTCTTAACCTCTTTGTGAATAAATTACTTAAAGGTTTTTTGCACAAAGAAAATAAGAAGTGGAGGAGGGTATAAAAACTAATACCCTAAGTGGCTTTCACATATAGCTCAATGTTGTTTGGCTCTGAAAGCTTGACTAATTCAAGCTCATTTACTGTTTCAACCAACATATGTTGCTGCTGTTTTTCAAGCTTCAGCTCAGCGCTTAGCAACTCTGCGCGTATTGTGGCGTAATCACTAATCGCATTCTGGTTAGCTTTTAAATAGCTACGAGCGGCGCGCAGAGGTTGTAATGCGTGAGTATCAAACTCACTAACTACTTGCGTTAACTCATTTAGTTGTTGGGTATTAATACTTAAATTTAATGAGTCTAAATAAAGTAGCAATAAGCATAAATTAACGTTTTTTCCTTGCTGGTTTTGTAGTGCCAGCAAGGTGGTTTGTTGCTCAGGCTTTGCGTACAAGGTGCACGCAAATTGCCAAAAATGGTCGCTATTGAGCAAGTTCATCGGCGAATGCCTGCTCTTTTTCTTCCATTTCTTCAAGTGCCATAAGTAACTCTTCTTCAACGTCGTTAAGTTTAGGTGTAAGCGTTGCTTGCTTAGCTAATAACTCTTTAAGCTTGGCTTTATTGTCGTCGTTGTAGAGTTCGTTATCACCTAAGGTCACTTCCACTTCACTTAATTCAGCGGTGAATTTATCGAGTTGCTTTTCAAGCTTTTCAATTTGCTTTTTAAGTGGTTGAGTGGCCTTTCTAAACTCAGCCTCTAGGCGTTTTTGCTCTTTACGGTTAACACCTGGATTTGCTTTAGGCTCGTCGCTTTGCTGCGCTTTAACCGCTTCTTTATTGGCATTGAGTAACCACTGGTAATACGCATCTAAGTCGTAACCAAACTGGGTTACTTTGCCGTCATCTACTAAGTAAAACTCATCGGCGGTATTTTTAAGCATGTGGCGGTCGTGCGATACGGTAACCATAGCGCCTTCAAAGCCTTGCAGTGCCATAACAAGTGCATGGCGCATTTCTAAATCAAGGTGGTTAGTTGGCTCATCGAGAAGCAGCAGGTTTGGCTTTTGATATACCAACATGGCAAGTACTAAACGGGCTTTTTCGCCGCCCGAAAAAGGAGCTACAGGCTCAAGGGCTTTATCGCCAATAAAGGCAAAGCCACCTAAAAAGTCACGTAGTGATTGCTCAGTGGCTTTTGGGTCGAGGCGTTGTAAGTGCATTATTGCACTGGCTTTTAAATCAAGAGATTCAAGTTGATGCTGCGCAAAGTAACCAATATTTAATCCGTGATGCTGAACAACTTCACCAGCTTGCGGCTCTAAATCACCAGAAAGCAGTTTAATTAGCGTTGATTTACCCGCGCCATTTCGACCTAATAAAGCAATTCGGCTACCTGGTACAAGGTTTAGCTCTATATTATTTAAAATAGTGACGTCACCATAACCCGCTTTGGCTTTATCTATTGTCATTAGTGGGTTTGGCAATGCTTTTGGCTCTGCAAACTCAAAGTTAAACGGCGAGTCGGCATGTGCTTGCGCTAGTTTTTCCATGCGTTCAAGCGCTTTCACACGGCTTTGTGCTTGTTTTGCTTTACTGGCTTTTGCTTTAAAGCGCGTTATAAACTGCTCAAGGTGCGCAATTTGATCTTGTTGCTTATCAAACATTGCTTGTTGTTGTAGTAAACGCTCTGCTTTTTGGCGCTCAAACTGCGAGTAGTTACCTTTGTACACGTTGATAAGTTGCTTATCTACGTGCCAAATTTGATCAACCACCGCATCTAAAAACTCACGGTCATGCGATATAAGTACAAGGGTGCCGGTATAAGCACGCAAAAAGCGTTCAAGCCAATAAACGGCATCTAAATCAAGGTGGTTTGTTGGCTCATCGAGTAATAGTAAATCGGCGTCGCGTATTAATGCTTGGGCAAGGTTTAAACGCATACGCCAACCACCCGAAAACGAGCTTACAGGATTTTCTATAAGGTTATTGGCAAAGCCTAAGCCGTGTAATAGCTCACCTGCGGTTGATTCAATGCTATAGCCTTTAATGTTTTCAAGCTGAATATGTACTTTAGCTTGTGTGTCGCCATCGTTGTTTTTCTCGGCCTCACGCAGTGCTATACGCATTGCGTAGTATTCTGGGTGGCCTTGAAGTACATAATCAATCGCGCTTATTTCAAGGGCAGGTGTCTCTTGCTTAACAGAGGCGATAGACCAATCTTTTGGAATGCTGCAGTTACCGGCATCTAGTTGTAGTTCTGATTTTAGTAAACCAAATAACGTTGATTTTCCACAGCCATTAGCGCCAACAAGGCCTACTTTGTGTTCTGGAAATAACGTAGCTGATGCGTTTTTTAATAAGGCTTTACCGCCACGAAGTAGTTCTATTTCTGAGATTTGGATCATGAATGCGTTACTTTGCTGTGCCCTTGTTAAGTTGGCGCTATCATAACATAGAACTTAATGCTCTTATCAAGCGTATCAACAAGTGAAGTTATACGATAAAATGACAGCAGTTCAAACCACAGGAAAAATGTTGTGAGACAAAAGAAGCGATTTATTGCTGGAGCATCGTGCCCTGACTGCAAAGCCATGGATACTATGATGCTATACAGAGAACATGATGTTGAAAAAGTAGAGTGTGTTGAGTGTGGTCATAAAATGGCGCAACCCGATAATGCTGTGCAGGCGTCTACTCGCCAATTTGAACAAGTAATTGGTGTATTTAAACCGGGCGACTAACCCGGTTTTTTATTGCCTAATTTTTACCGGTTTTAGTAATGCGGTGGAGGTGGCTCAGGTACTTCAGACATCATAGACGATGATGACTGCGACTCTTTAATTTTTTCTGCTAGCAGCTCGGTTTGGCGTTTCATTTTTGCTAACAGCTGTTGGTGCACTTTTATTTCATCATTTAAGACTTCAATCGTTTCGTCTTGAAAAGCCACTTTGGCTTCAAGTTCCATTAAGCGATGTTCAATTGTGTTCATTATTCTCTCGTATAATAAATCGCTCTGCGATCCCGCTGGAGCTTTCGGTTAACAACGACTTACCGTTATCTGTAAATGTCACATCTAGCACCACCGCCGATTTAGGCTTACTGCCTTCGCGCGGGGTAACCTGCCAAGTTTGAATTTTTTCACCGCTTGGTATTTGCCACAAATCTACACGCTTATTTGGCGAGCCGGTTGCAAGCAAAGTGCCTTGTTCGTTAAAACGCACAGCAGTAAAAATTTTCTGACGCGCAATATACTTCAGTTTACTCACAAGATCACCTGTAGTCAGCTTCCATACATTTGCTTGTGCCATACTATCGGCCGTAAACGCATAGCGACCTTGTGGATCGAGCGTTACTTGGGTAACACGCGTTGGGTGATTAAAACGATGAATTACTTGTCCGGTACGTGTATCCCAAAAGTAAGCAACATAATCGTTAGAACCACTTAAGGCAAAGCGTCCGTTAGGTGACAGGTCAACGGTGTTAACTTTATCTTGATGACCTAAAAACTCAATACGACGCCCAGTTTCTAGGTTTACAAATACGACAACGCCGTCGCTACGGCCGTATAAAACACTACGGCCTTGATTGCTAATAGCAATATCGCGAATACTGGCTTTTTGTATTTTGTAATAACCTTTATTTTTGCCTGTGGCTATATCCCACACAGCAAACGTGGTTTTTTCGGCGGTAACAGCCACGCTGTTATCAAAAGCAATGGCAACAGCGTACACTAGGCTGTCTTGTGACTGCTGCTGAAACCATTGGTATTTTAGCACCTGCTGTTGATTATCCCACAGGGCGACCCCATGGTTGATAGAGGAGATCAAACTGTATTTACCATCGTTTGAAACTGTTGATGAAAACGCACCTTGTGCAGCATGTTCGTAACTTGCTACAGCGTGTTGTTTTTTATCGGTACAGGCGATGGCTAAAAAACAGCTAAATACGATTAAAAAAGTACGAAATATCGACATATTACAGGTATTTCCCCTTAACTCTTAGTGACTGAGAGGTTAGACTAGGACGCGTTAAATGCCTAGGTTGTTTGTCTAATCACTGGATATGTTTTTAGTTTAGCTAACAATATGAAATTTAGTCATTAAACAAGCAGCCTATCATGTGGGCCGTTAATCTTTCACTAGTAATAATACATTAAAATGACAACTGCAAAGTATGTCGGAGATTTAAAATGAAAAAGACGATTAGATTGTCATTGATTGCAGCGTCAGTTTTAGCGCTTACAGCTTGTAATCAAGAAGCAAAAAAAGAACAAGCTGAAGTTAAATTAGACACTGTAGAACAGCAACAAGCATACGGTATTGGTGCATCTGTAGGTAACTTTTTAAATAAAGACCTAGCAGACAAAACAGAAATTGGTATTGAACTAGACCAAGCACTTTTAATTCGTGGTTTTGAAGATGCGCTTGCTGGCAATGCAAAAATTGACGAAGAAAAAATTCGCGAAGTATTAACTGCACTAGATACATCAGTACGTACTAAGCAAGAAGAAAAAGCTAAAGTAGAGTCTGAAAAAAGTAAAGAAGCAGGCGCAAAATACCTAGCTGACAACGCTAAAAAAGAAGGCGTTACAGTAACTGAGTCTGGTCTACAGTACGAAGTACTTAGCGAAGGCGATGGCGAAAAGCCAGTGGCAACTGATGTAGTTAAAGTACACTACAAAGGGACTTTATTAGACGGTACTGAGTTTGATAGCTCATATGCACGTAACGAACCGACAACTTTCCCTCTTAACCGCGTAATTGCGGGTTGGACTGAAGGTTTACAACTTATGTCAGTGGGTTCTAAGTACAAGTTCACTATACCTTCAGAACTTGCTTACGGCGACCGTGACTTAGGTAAGATTCCAGCTAATTCAACACTTGTATTTGAAGTTGAATTACTTGAAATTCAAAATGAAGAAGCACCAGCACAATAATAAGCTTATTGTGTAAATGCAAAAAGGGACCTTAGGTCCCTTTTTTTAATACGTGTAAGTAACGTATTAATTCGTGTGATTAGAAAACAAGTTATCAATAAGCTCATCTTCAAGTGCAAAACGAGCTTCTAATGCCTCACCAATAACAGATAAGTCATTATCAAAGTCTTTCAATAAGTCTTCTTTGTCTACTTCTGCGTACTTATCATTAAAATCTAACGCCACATCGGTTGTGCTAGAAATACGCGGGTAAATAGAGTTTGCAAGCTCTTGGCTTTGTAAGCCCTTTTTTTCGCATGCTTTTGCTATATCGTCATATACTTCAAAATGGCCTGCAGATAGGTAATCCATTAAAAGCTGGCAAAATGATTCAATTAGTTTTGGCTCTGGCAATGCTTGATCTTGCTTTTCGTACGGCGTAAAGCCTGCAATTTTGCAGTAAAGTACAATAAGTTCTTGGCGTTCGTTTAGCCATTTATCAATTACTGTGTGGCTACCACCCCATTTTTGTTGAGCTTTTTCTACACGCGTCAGCATAACTGTTCTCCTAGCTGGGTTGGTTTTTAATTTAAATATAATAAGTTTATGTACATCAAGATATATTTAATTTGCGCGTATATCAACAAGTAAAGTTAAGCTACTTTGAGGGGTGTACCTTTTTATATAAACCGAGGTGAGAGATTTTATTTTAGGCAAGAAAAAACCACCAGTTACGGTGGTCTAATTTCTTTCAGTGACTTGTTATAACAAGCTTTCTTATTTTTATGAGATGATTTTTATTGTTATTATTTTAAAACATTTATTTTTATTGTTTTAAGATTTTTATTATTGTTTTTGTTAACGCGGGACAAACAATAACAAGGTTTTTGCAATGTTGCAAACATATTAATAAAAAGTTTTAAATGTTATTTATTTTTGTTTATTTTATAGTCAAAAGGGATTAAAAAACTCCATTCTATTGATCTACCTCTAGGTAAAGCTGTTTTCGTCCCTAAGCAATAGAGGGTCGGAGAATATGGTGGTACAATCTTGCACAATTTATACAAGTCTTAGGATCATTTACGCCATGAGCGAATTAAAAAACGACCGTTATTTACGTGCACTTGCAAAACAACCTGTTGATGTAACTCCGGTATGGATGATGCGCCAAGCAGGACGCTATTTACCAGAGTATCGCGCTACACGTGCACAAGCGGGCGATTTTATGAGCCTGTGCCGTAATGCTGAGCTTGCATGTGAAGTTACACTGCAGCCTCTACGTCGTTACCCGTTAGATGCCGCTATATTATTTAGTGATATTTTAACGATTCCAGATGCGATGGGCTTAGGCTTGTACTTTGAAACTGGCGAAGGCCCTAAGTTTGAACGTCCTATTTCATCACTTGCTGATGTTAAAAAAATTCCAAAGCTAGACCCTACAGACGAGCTTGGCTACGTAATGAACGCAGTAAGCACTATTCGTCGTGAACTTAAGGGCGAAGTACCACTTATTGGTTTTTCTGGTTCACCTTGGACGCTAGCAACTTATATGGTTGAAGGCGGTAGCAGCAAAGTATTTGGTAAAATCAAAAAAATGGCGTTTGCAGAGCCGCAAACACTTCACTTATTACTCGATAAATTAGCTGATTCAGTAATTGATTACTTAAATGCTCAAATTAAAGCTGGCGCGCAATCGCTAATGGTATTTGACTCGTGGGGCGGTGTATTAAGTCCGCGCGATTACAACGAGTTTTCACTGCAATATATGCATAAAATTGTAGATGGTTTAATTCGTGAATACGATGGCCGTAAAGTTCCGGTTACTTTGTTCACTAAAAATGGTGGTCAATGGATTGAAGCAATTGCAGCAACAGGCTGTGATGCAGTAGGTCTAGATTGGACTATTAATATTAGCGATGCTAAACGCCGTGTAGGCGACAAAGTAGCACTACAAGGTAATATGGACCCGTCAATGCTTCACGGTACACCAGAGCGTATTCGCCAAGAGGTAGGTACTATTTTAGAAGACTTTGGTACAGGCAATGGCCACGTGTTTAACTTAGGCCACGGCATTACACCAGATGTAGACCCTGAAAATGCTGGCGTATTTATTAATGCAGTACATGAGCTAAGTGCTAAGTACCATAAGTAATAGTCACTTAAACGAGCTTTAAAACTGTTTAAAAGTAAAAAACCCGCTAAGTTGCGGGTTTTTTGTTACCTATTTATAAAGGCTTTTAAAACTACTTATTTAAGCGGTTATTTAAATAAGCGATTTAAGCCATTTAATGCCGCAACACGGTAGGCTTCAGCCATGGTTGGGTAGTTAAATGTGGTATTTACAAAGTAGTCGATATTATTGCCACCATTTTTTTGTTCCATAATAGCTTGGCCAATGTGAACAATTTCAGAGGCACGTTCGCCAAAACAATGTACGCCAAGTACTTCTTTGGTTTCGGTGTGGAATAATATTTTTAAACTACCTACTTCAGTACCAGCAATTTGCGCGCGAGCCAAATGCTTAAACTGAGCACGGCCTACTTCATACGGTACTTTAGCGGCTGTAAGCTCTTGCTCGGTTTTACCTACTGAGCTCATTTCTGGAATGGTATAAATACCTGCCGGAATATCAACAATCAGCCTGTCATCGCAGTTACCACATGCAATTGCATCAGCAGCTATACGACCTTGGTCAAACGCAGCACTTGCAAGGCTTGGATAGCCAATTACATCACCTACAGCGTAAACGTTATCAATTTCTGTTTGGTATGTTTCGTTAACTTTTAATTGGCCACGGCTATCGGCTTTTAAGCCAATGGCTTCAAGATTTAGTGTATCAGTGTTACCAGTACGACCATTAGCAAATAAAATACAGTCAGCTTTTACGCGTTTACCTGATTTTAGATGCATTATAACGCAGTCGTCACGCGTCTCAATTCGGTCAAACTCTTCGTTATGGCGAATAACAATACCGCTATTCCAAAAGTGATAGCTAAGTGCGTCAGATATTTCTGCATCCATAAAAGCAAGTAGTCGATCGCGTGTATTAACCAAATCAACTTTAGCGCCTAAACCTTTAAATATTGACGCGTACTCACAACCAATTACACCTGCACCATAAATCAGTACACGATGAGGGTCATGCTCAAGGCCAAGTATTGTGTCACTTTCGTAAATACGAGAATGCGTAAAATCTACCTCTGGTGGGCGATAAGGGCGTGAACCCGTTGCTATAACGATCGTTTTAGCAGTCAGTCGCTCAGTTGAACCATCATTTCGTTTTACTTCAATTGTGTGCTTATCTACAAAGCTCGCATCACCTTGAAACATATGAATGCGGTTACGATCGTAAAAGCTACTACGTAAATTAGATTGCTTAGAAATAACAGAACTTGCGTGACGTAAAATATCAGGAAATGTTAAGCGGCTAGGGCGCTCACCAACATTAAATAACGGATTTGCTTTGTATTCAATATAGCGGCTAACAGAGTGGCGAAGCGCTTTTGAAGGAATTGTTCCCCAATGTACACAACCGCCACCAACTGATTCTTGGCGTTCAATAACCGCTACTTTTTTATCGTTTTTTGAAAGGTTCATGGCGGTACCTTCACCGCCAGGACCCGTGCCAATAATTATTGCATCATATTGGTATGTCACGGGTACTTTTTTTTGTTCTGGTTGTTTGGCCACAGCCACTCCTAAATTAATTAAAAGAGGCTTTTAATAACCTCGCATTAAGTGCTAGCCATGCCTGTTTTTGATTTTCCCAGGCGGCTTCCAACTCATGGTATTGTGCCATTAATGCTGAGCGTTCACACTGCTTTGCCATGTTATTTTTTTTAACTTCTAACACTTGTTTTTGTAGTGAACAATAATTTTGCAGTTTTTTCAGCAGTAAATCGTACTCTTGTTGTAATAATGTAATCTTATCTTGTGCTAAAGGCAATTTTGCAAGACGCGTTTGCGTTTTGCTCATGAGCGTTTCGGCCTTCGCTTTTTCGATACGTTCAACAGGAGTACGCTTTAACTTATTGGCTAAACCAACAGCTGCTAAAGAGCGGATCATCCATTTTGTTGGATCGTAATGAAACCATTTAATACCGTTACGGTAGTCGCTTGCAAAAATATGGTGGAAGTTGTGATACCCCTCACCGTATGTAAATAACGCTAAAAAGCCGTTATCACGTGCCGTATTTTTTTCGGTGTATGGGCGAGAGCCCCAAATATGTGCAACTGAGTTTATAAAAAAGGTAAAGTGTTGACTCAGTACTAAGCGTAGTAAACCTGCAAGAATTAACATACCCCACACATCACCAACCAATAAACCAAGTGCTAGAGGCAAACCTACGTTCATAGCAATCACAAGCTTTAAGTAATGTTTGTGTTGCCAGATAACTATTTTATTGCGCTGTAAATCACGACAATTACTATAATCACCGTAGCTATCGCCTTGGTAGTCACGTAACATCCATCCGATATGGCTATACCAAAAACCATTGGTCGCCGCGTAAGGGTCTTTTATTGGGTCGTCAACTTGACCGTGATGTATACGGTGATCGCTACTCCAATGCAATGCACTGTTTTGCAGCGCAAAAGCACCGCCAAGCGCAAAAATAAATTCAACTGCAGGGTGTGCGTTATAGGTTTTATGTGCCCATAATCGATGGTAGCCGGCAGTAATTGATAAGCCTGCATAAAACATGCAGCCAACAAAAGCAATCCAATGCGCGCTGGTAAATCCGTAGCTAATGGCGTACCAAGGTACAAGTGTGGCAGCCGCCAAAAAGGTTAGGCTAAAAAATAGGACGTTTGTCCAAATAATCGGTGGTTTATTCATAATTCTCAATCTCAGCGTACAACTGTAAGCTAAAATAGTATTTCAAACTCTCGTCGTCAAGTATTAGACTGTACAATTGAGCTAATATCACTAAATATTCATATAAAATAATTCAGGGAGCTGTTGATGTCGGGTGTTAGAGCGCAACAGAAACAAAAAACACGACAGGCGTTAATTCAAGCGGCATTTAATCAGCTGAGTGCTGATCATAGTTTTTCGAATTTAAGTTTACGCGAAGTAGCACGAGAAGCCGGTATTGCCCCAACGTCTTTTTATCGTCATTTTAAAGACATGGATGAGCTAGGTTTAACCATGGTAGACGAAGCCGGTTTAACCCTTCGCCAACTAATGCGTCAAGCACGCAGGCGAATAGCGAACGATGGCGGCAGTGTTATAAACACCTCAGTGGTTACGTTTATGGAGTTTATTGATAACTCAAGTAACCAGTTTAGGTTGTTGCTGCGAGAACGCTCAGGGACTTCTAAAGCATTTAGAGCCGCAGTAGCACGCGAGGTAAAACATTTTATTTTAGAGCTGGCTCATTATTTAGAAAGTGAAACTAAGTGCAACGCTATGCATGCCTATATTCAGGCGGAATCTATGGTAACGCTCGTATTTAATGCGGGTGCAGAAGCGCTCGATATAGAAGGATTGCAACGCGACGAATTAATTGAGCGCGTTATTTGGCAGCTGCGTTATATTACTCGTGGAGCCGGGCATTACGTAAGAGAAACGAGTAAAGAAGCATAGCTTAAAAAAATTGTAAAAAGTTAATATAAGCACGGTATATTGCAGTGCTTATTAATTTAAGCGTCACTAGTCATGTATTTGTTATTTTAATTCTTAATAGGTGCCTTGGTTGAATTAAAAAACCCAATTGAATCGTTTTTAAATCTGTTTTGTGGAATTTTTATGCTTGCTTCCGTCGCTTTGTAATGTTAAAAATAGGCTTCACTGAACACACACACAAGAAAACAAGATGCATATTATTCGTTTAATTACACTAAAACTTAACCTCTTACTGCTATGGCAAGTAAGCGGGGATTAGTGTGTTTGCATCGAGTTGAACACTAAAAACCCCGCAATTGCGGGGTTTTTTTTATCTCGCGGCTGGGATTAATTGAAATTTGGGTAACATAGGAATGAGGGGCAGTTATGCAAGAGCAAGATAAAGTATGGATTTTTGATACCACCTTACGTGATGGTGAGCAGGCACTTAAAGCAAGCCTTACTGAAGATGATAAAATTCAATTAGCGCATACAATTAGCCGCTTGAATGTGGATGTGATGGAAGTGGGTTTTCCGGTTTCGAGCCCTGCTGATTTTCGCTCGGTGCAACGTATTGCAACCGAAGTAAAAGGTCCGATTATTTGTGGTTTGGCACGCTCAGTTGCTAAAGACATTGAAGCCTGTGGCGAAGCACTTCGCACAGCTCAGCAAAGCCGCATTCATACTTTTATCGCTACAAGCCCTTTGCACCTTGAACATAAATTACGTATGAGCTTAGACGATGCAACGGCAATGGCTGTTAAATCAATTAAATTAGCACGTAACTATACTGATGATGTTGAGTTTTCGTGTGAAGATGCCGGTCGTACGCCGCATTGGGATTTATGTAAAATTGTTGAGCAGGCAATTAACGCCGGAGCTTCAACTATTAACTTGCCAGATACCGTTGGCTTTGTAACTCCAGACGAATACGCCGCGATGATCCGCCATTTAATGAATAACGTGCCAAATATTGATAAAGCGCGTTTAAGTGTGCATTGCCACAACGATTTAGGTTTAGCAGTAGCAAACTCGGTGGCTGCAGTGCAAGCCGGTGCACGCCAAATTGAGTGTACTATCAATGGCATTGGTGAGCGGGCTGGTAACTGCTCGCTTGAAGAAGTGGCGATGATCATGAAAATGCGCAAAGACCATTTAAAAGTATACACAGATATTAAAAGTGAAGAAATTTACCGCGCATCTCGCCAAGTGGCTAAAATTTGTAATATGCCAGTACAACCAAATAAAGCGATTGTTGGCGAAAACGCCTTTGCGCATAGTTCTGGCATTCACCAAGACGGTGTATTAAAAGCGCAAAATACTTATGAGATTATGTCGCCAGAAAGCGTTGGTGTGCCAAGTAACCAATTAAATATGACTTCGCGTTCGGGTCGCCATGTTATTGAACATCGCTTAGAAGAGTTAGGCTATCAAAAATCTGATTACGATATGGATGGCTTATATAAAAGCTTTATTGAGTTGGCTGACCAAAAAGGCACAGTATACGATTACGACCTTGAGGCGATGATTTACTTTAATCAAATTAACGACAAAGACGAAAAATACCAATTAGAATTTGTTAACTCAGCTTCTAACTCACAATCGGTAGCAAGCTCTACGATTGGAATGCGAATTGATGGCGAAGCTAAACAAGAAGCCGCGACAGGTAATGGCCCAGTTGAAGCTTCGTTTGCAGCCATTGAGCGCTTAACCGGTATGAGCGTTGAAATGATTGAATATAACTTAGAAGCGACAGGTCAAGGTGCAAGCTCATTAGGCCAAGTAAATATTATAGCTAAATACGATGGCCGACCTTACCACGGTGCGGGCATTGCAGCGGATGTGGTTGAAGCGTCGGTACGCGCCATGATCCGTGTTTATAACTTAATTTATCGTGCACAAAAAGTGTCTGATTTAAAACAACAAAGGAAAGCAGGATGAGTAAAACAAACTACAGCGTTGCCGTATTAGCTGGCGACGGTATTGGTCCAGAAGTGATGGCAGCAGCAGAACAAGTACTCGATGCTGTGAGCAATAAGTTTGGTTTTACCCTGAACCGTGAGCATTATGCAATTGGTGGCGCAGCCATTGATGAATTTGGTAAAGCATTACCAGAGAGCACACTTGCAGCGTGTGAAAACGCTGACGCTATTTTATTTGGTTCGGTAGGCGGTCCTAAATGGGAAAACCTACCACCAAACGAGCAGCCTGAGCGCGCATCGTTATTGCCGCTTCGTAAGCACTTTGGTTTGTTTTGTAACCTGCGCCCTGCACAGTTATTACCTGCATTAAGTGCAGCGTCACCACTTCGCGCTGATATTAGCGAAAAAGGTTTTGATATTTTATGTGTGCGCGAGCTAACCGGCGGCATTTATTTTGGCGAAAAAGGCCGTAGTGGCGAAGGCGCTGAAGAAGCTGCTTTTGATACGCAAACATACTCGCGTAAAGAAATTGAACGTATTGCGCGCTTTGCTTTTGAAGCTGCAAAATTACGTAGTAACCATGTTACCTCTGTTGATAAAGCAAACGTACTTGCATCAAGCGTACTATGGCGCGAAGTAGTCACCGAAGTAAGCAAAGACTACCCAGAAGTAAGCCTAGATTACATTTACGTAGATAACGCCGCTATGCAGTTAGTTAAACAGCCTAGCCAATTTGACGTACTACTTTGCGATAACTTATTTGGCGATATTTTGTCAGATGAGTGCGCCATGATCACAGGCTCTATGGGTTTATTACCTTCGGCAAGCTTGAATCAATCGGGTTTTGGATTGTACGAGCCAGCAGGCGGTTCAGCACCAGATATTGCAGGTAAAGGCGTTGCAAACCCAATAGCACAAATTTTAAGTGCCGCATTAATGTTACGTTACTCGCTAGGGCAAGACGAAGCTGCGCGCACCATTGAAAAAGCAGTAGCAGAAGCTGTAGAAGCAGGTGTAGGCACGCCAGATATATATCCAAATGCCGGTTACAGCACAAGCGATGTGGCAGCCGCTATCGTTTCACGCATTTAATAACATATTAAAGTTGCAGCACCGTTATGCTGCAACTCAAACAGATTAGGGAATTAGCAAGTGGCCCAAACGTTATACGACAAAATTTGGCAAGCACACACCGTTGCCAGCATAAATGAGCAAACCGACTTACTTTATATTGACCGCCATTTAGTGCATGAAGTTACTTCTCCGCAGGCTTTTGCTGGTCTACGTGAAAAAAACCGTACTGTACGTTGCCCAGAAAAAACCTTTGCAACGATGGATCATAACGTATCGACTAAGAGCCGATCACTTGATGCCGCAAGCGAAGTATCTAAAAATCAATTAATGGCGCTTGATAAAAACTGTAAAGAGTTTGGTATTGTACTTTACGATTTAAACTCAATTAACCAAGGCATTGTGCACGTAATGGGCCCAGAGCAAGGTATTACTTTGCCAGGCACAACCATTGTATGTGGCGATAGCCATACTTCTACGCATGGTGCGTTTGGCGCATTAGCGCATGGTATTGGTACGTCTGAGGTTGAGCACGTATTAGCAACGCAAACGCTACAGCAAAAAAAGGCGAAATCGTTAAAAATTCAAATTAACGGTGTATTGCGCCCAATAGTTACGGCTAAAGATTTAATTATGGCGGTAATTGGCAAGTTAGGTACTGCTGGTGGCACAGGCTATGTAGCAGAGTTTTGTGGTGCAGGCATTGAAGCGCTTTCAATGGAAGCCCGTATGACGCTATGTAATATGAGCATAGAAATGGGTGCAAAAGCAGGTTTAATTGCATCTGACCAAATTACTTATGATTATTTAAAAGGTCGTCCGTTTGCACCTAAAGGCGCAGATTTTGATGCAGCCGTTGAATATTGGGAAACCTTAAAAACAGATGAAGGCGCACACTTTGATTTAGTTGTTGAGCTAAATGCTGACGACATTCAACCACAAATTACCTGGGGCACAAGCCCAGAGCAAGTAATTGGTGTTGATGAGTGCATACCCGATCCAGATAAAGAGCCAGATTTAATTAAAGCCGATGCTATTCGCAGCGCACTTAAATACATGGACTTAAAAGCGGGCGATAAATTATCAAGCGCAAAAGTAGATACAGTCTTTATTGGCTCATGTACTAATAGCCGCATTGAAGATTTACGTGCTGCGGCAAAAATTGTTGAAGGCAAGCAAGTTGTAGCCGGCATAGAGGCGTTAATTGTACCGGGCTCTGGCTTAGTTAAAAAACAAGCAGAAGACGAAGGCTTAGCCGATATTTTTAAAGCCGCAGGCTTTGAATGGCGCGAACCAGGTTGTTCTATGTGTTTAGCGATGAACGATGACCGCCTAGAAGCAGGTAAGCGTTGTGCATCTACTTCTAACCGTAACTTTGAAGGTCGCCAAGGTCGTGGCGGGCGTACCCATTTAGTTAGCCCTGCAATGGCTGCAGCCGCTGCAATACATGGTCACTTTGTTGATATTAGAGGAGAAGCATAATGAGCGTATTTTTTAGTGGCTTAATGACTCCACTTGATAAAAACAATGTAGATACTGACCAAATTATTCCTAAGCAGTTTTTAACATCAACTAGCCGCGAAGGTTTTGATGCTGCCTTGTTTTATGATTGGCGTTACCTAGATAACGGTGAGCCAAACCCTGACTTTATTTTAAATCGCCCATGTTACCAAGGCGCGCAAATATTATTAACGCGCGACAACTTTGGTTGTGGCTCATCTCGCGAGCACGCGCCATGGGCACTTAAGCAATATGGTTTTGAAGTTATTTTAGCTGAAAGCTTTGCAGATATTTTCTTTAATAACTGTGGTAACAACCAAATGTTAGCCATAGCGTTACCTGCCGACACGCTTGAGCAATTGTTTGTACTTAGCGAGCAGCACGACGATATTAACATTGAAATCGACCTTGAAAATCAAACGCTAACAAGCAGTAAGTTTGCGCCAATTAGTTTTGATATTCGTAAAGACGTAAAAGAGCGCCTATTAAGTGGCTTAGATTTTATTGGTGTAACCGAAACACTAAACCCACAGATTGATGCGTTTGAAAAACAACTAGCAGCTGAGCGTCCTTGGCAGTAATTGTTTAATCTGTATATAGTAAATTCACGTATTGAAAAGCACGCCAATTGCCGTGCTTTTTTGTGGGTAAATATTAGGTTCAGTACCTAAGGCTTAATGTCTAAAGTCAGCCATTAACGCAGGTATACCAGGTAACATGCCTACAATTGCCATTACAGTGGTAAGTAGCACAAACATAATAAGTGGAATCACCCAGCGGCTCATTTTAGTTAGCTCAGCGCTACGTTCTTTACAGCCAATAAGCCCTAAGTTATCAAGTAACATAGTAAGCGACCAACCAAAAGCCGGATTAACCAAGGTTGAGGCAAACACCACAATAGCGGCTGATTGCGTTGTTTTGCCTTCGCGCGTCATTTCCATGCCAGCTTCAAGTAGCGGAATAAACACTCCTACAATAAGCGCAACACAAAGCACAGGTTGCCAAATGGCTAAATCCATAGGGTAACCCCATAAACCAGCAATAATACAAAATACGGCTGTTAAAATGGCGCCAGCCGGAATAGGGCGTTTAGCAATAGCAGCAGGTACAATGTAGGTTCCCCACGATGAGGTAAAGTTAGCACCACCGGCAAGTGAGCCAAATGTTTGTCTAACCGATGCGCTCAGCATGGTGTCGTCGATATTCATTTGTACTTTTTCAGTACGTTGCGGATAGCTTATTTTTTGAAATACTTGATGACCTAAAAAATCAGGAGACCACATAGCAACGGCGAGCACTGCAAATGGGAGTACAACCACAAAGCTTTCAAGCGTTGGCAGGCCAAGCATCCAGCCCGTGTTTTCGCCCCACCAGTAAGCTGGGTTCATATTTGGTAAACCCGGTGCAGTATGAAACTCAAACGGTGCGCCTAAGGCAAAGGCAACCACGCCACCAATAAGGCAACTTAACGGCACGGCTAACCAACGCTTTTTAAAGTGCTCTAATAGTGCATACAATAAAATGGTGGCTAAAATAACAATAAACGCAATATGCGCCATATCAATAGCCTCAGCCCAGGCAAACAGCTTTTTAACCTGCGAAATAGTACCAATAAAACCTAAATAAATGAGTAGCCCGCCACATACACCTTTACTGGTTAGGCGCGCGAGCATACTTCCTCCTTTGGTTATGGCCAAAATAAAACCAAAGGCACCAATGAGTAAGCCAAACGCCATAGGGTGACCGCCAGCTGCAACTACAATAGGAATTAACGGTATAAGAGGGCCGTGAGTACCAGCCAAGTTAGCTGTTGGTAAAATAAAGCCTGAGAATAAGATGATAAAAATAGAAACAATGAGTAATTCGTAACGTACATTTTCTAAAACAAAGGCATCGCTTAAACCAAGAGGTGCTGCAAATGTTGCCGCAATAGCCCCCACCATAACGACTTTACCAATAGTGCCCGCCATTGCAGGAATGGTGTCTTCAAATTCAAATCGGTAATCTCTAAACGGTAAATTAGGACGCCAGCGTTTAGGCTGCATAATCTGTAATTCATGTTCGAGATACTCGTCGCGAGTATTAAACTCTGAACTCGGTTTGTGAAGCTGCTCGTAGCTTTGAGCATTCTTGTGCGTGTTTGATGGTGCATCACCGGGTGGTGTAGTTTGCATGCGTTCTCCTGCAACATTGTTGCTTAATCAAATAAATACGGCTTTTGTTAAAGCAAATGAATATTGAACATGCAGGGTAGATCAGCTTTTAGGCTGCTATGTATAGGCAAAAGGTCGTGCATGGTTGTTTTTAATACAGTTAATTTAAAAAACTGCTTTACACTAAAAATTATGAAATTACAGAAGGTGATTAAAAGTTGTTATAAATCAAGCGCTTGAGTTTGTAATTAACGATACGGAGCACTATTTACCTAATAGTATAGTGTTAACGGCAGGTTATTATCCTTTAGTCTTAGTGGTTGTGAAAGCCGTTTTATTTCAAGCTATTTGCTTGCAGGAGCCGTTAATATTGTTTTATTTGTGGTGGAATAATACTTCTGTTACTTTCTGATTGTTAATAACAATAAAGAATAGACATGCAACTCAACTCCCCTAAATCAATTGGTATTTTACTTGGTACGCTTTACGGCATATTTATGCGGCTGTTTATAGACCTACTTGATACTTATAATTTAAGTAGCCTAGTCTCTATATCATTTATGTTTTTAGTGCCCGTTGCAATTGGTTATATTCGTGTTCACTTTGAGTACAATGAATCAAAAACATTAACTAAAAGGCAAATGGTCACGATTGCTTGGCAGCCTATTTTTGTTTTTTTATTTGTAAGTGTAATTACTTTACTTGAAGGCAGTATTTGTGTGGCTATGGCTTTGCCTGCTTTTATGTTTTTTGCCAGCATTGGTGGATTACTTGCGGGTTTTGTTAGAAAGCGTGAAATAAAAAAAGCGAATAGTTCTTTATTATCAATCGCGTTGTTACCTATATTGCTCTCACCTATTGAAGTTAATTTTTTAAATTTATCAAAAACATACGAAGTAACAAATTCAATAACTATTAACGCGCCCATCAATGTTGTGTGGCAACAGTTAGCTAATGTGAGTGATATAAAACCACAGGAAGTGCCTTTTTCACTCACTCAATTAATTGGTGTACCAAAGCCATTAAAGGCAAGTATGAATGCTAGCGGTATAGGCGCTGTTCGCACAAGTACTTGGCAAAAAGGGGTTATATTTAAAGAAGTTATTACGGATTGGCAACCAAATAAACAGATGCTTTATAGATTTGACATAGACCCAGATGCTATTCCCGATGACGCACTCGATAAACACGTAAAACTTGGCGGTGAATACTTTTCTCCACTTTACGGTGGTTATCAGCTAAGTGAAGATAAAAGCGGCAATACAATTTTAACTTTAAAAACGACCGTGCAAGACAATACAAATTTTGGTATTTATTCACGAATATGGGGAGAGGTGATATTTCAAGATTTTCATCATTCACTTTTAACGTTGATGAAGAACAGAACTGAAAAGTCACTTATCGCAGCTGTTTCTTATAATTAGCTTAAACCATTGTGACTATAAAAAATATTACACACTAAAAGATAAAGCCTTTGCAATTGCAAAGGCTTTTGTTTTAACTGCTAACTTTTACCAAATCATTTCTACAAATTCAGGATGGTCGATATACGGGTTACGATTACCTTGAAATTCAAAGGCTGCTTGGTTACGGTCAAGTTCCATTTGGCTTACAGGATCGCTGTTATGCCAGTTAAGCAGCATGGCTACAACCCAGCTTTCAAACACTTGGTTGCTTGAACCATTAAGCACTGCATTACTTGAGGTCGTTTTGGTTTGCCAAGTGCCTATTACATTTTCGTAGCGCGTTGCCATGTAAAAATAAGCGCGAGCAAAGTCACCTTTAAATTCGTCAATTGGCTCAAATACAGTACCTGAGTAATTTAATGAACTTGCGGCAGAGCCTAATTTACTTCCGTTGGTTGATGTAAATGAAGCGCTTGCTACTTCACCAAATGGGAAATTACTACGCTTTGAGTTTACATAACCGTCGGTTGCGTAAATATGATGCACATCTGAGTTCATTGGCTCAATAGTGCCGCCAAACCAGCTTTTAGGAAATGAATGCTCACGGTTGTAACAGCCGCCTTCTCCACTATAGTTACCACATTGGTCACTCACCGCAGTATAATTGTAGCTATCTGAGCCGTTTGGTTTCTCGCTATACATATCTAAAATGCTGTTATCGTTTTCAAAGTATTTATCACGTGCAGATGAGTCGTAAAAATTCCAAATAGCCGAGTAACCCTGTGCATTATGATCTTTAATAATATTATAAAGCTCAGTTTTTAGTGCATAACCTGATAACCCTTGAGCAGTAACATAGTAGCCAGTGGGTGTTGGGTTTGTCCCGCCGCCATCACCAGAGCCACTACCTAAAGTAAATGCCGTGCTGTCTGTATTATTAAAACTTGCACCGCTAGCAAGTGTGGTAGAGCCTTGCTTAAGCGCATAACTGCCATTACCTGTTGAACAACACATACCATCGCCGTAGCTGTCGCTAATAACAAGTGTGTAAGTACCATCAGTTAGGCATATTTGCTCATCATACTGAGTGTTTGATGCGTAACCACTGCCGTTAGCAACAGCGCTACCTTGATTGTTATTAACGGCCCAGCTAGTTTCGCTACCGTAATTATCGGTGTTAAGCGTTAAGGTAAGGCTATTGTCGGTGCAACTTGTTGATGCGTTGCCATCAGCATTTGGTAAAAAGTTATCTACGTATACGGTTTCGCTGCCATCAAATCCACTTACATCGTAAAACCTAAGCCCAACACTAATTGTTTTATCACTGCTTGGCGTATAGCTATGGCTAATTGTTTGCCATTGGTTAGTTTGTGCTTGATTTGAATAGCCTTGATAGCCATCTACATATAAGCGCGCTTTAATTTTACCTTCGGTGTGGTAAACATCAGCCGAAAAGTTATAGGTTTTACCAGCTTCTACAGCAACCTGTTGTAGTAAATCAGTGTTACTTTGCGATCCTGTTGTTACATTGACAGCAGCAGAGCTACTACCGCTTTTAACTGTACTAGTTGAGCGCGTTAAGTTGATTCCGCTATCAATAGTGCTCCAAGAGCTAGGTGTATTACCTGACCATTGTTCAAATCCGCCATTAGCTACATTGGCCATTACAGGTAATGAGCCAAGTAACAAAGCGGTACTAAGTAGTTTATTTTTATATTTCCCGTGTATCATAGTTGTTCCTATTTTTATTTTGAATGAAGAATATACCCTACATTAGCTAGGTTACAAAATTGTTAATTTAAAGTGCAGTAAAAAGCAATAATAAGTCTTTAATCTGTTTTTGAAGGTATTTTTATAAATTAATAACTAAATGGAATATCAAAGCAGATTCTATTCTTTTTTTATCTATGCTGAGCCCGTTATCCTACTAACTTAGAAAACCTCAACAGATACGCTCTGGATGAGGTAAAACTCATTTTTAACAATACACAAAGTGTGTTGTGTTTAATTTTCAGGGTTATGGGGAATCGATTCATGTTGTTAGGTCAACTAAATGCTGCGGCAAGCCCGCTATCGCAAGATCAAGTACAAAAGCTGCAAGGTTTAGTGGCTGAACTTAATCCAATTCAACAAGCGTGGGTGAGTGGTTACTTAGCTGCAAATGCTAATTCGGCTGCATTAGGTACTCCTACGGCAGGCGTACCGGCTGCGGGTGATGCAGCAGCGCTAACTATTTTATATGGTTCGCAAACAGGTAACGCAAAAGGTGTAGCTACCAAAATGAAAGAGCAGGCTGAGTCGCGAGGCTTAGCAGTTAAGCTTGTGAGCATGTCAGATTACAAACCAACAGCCCTGAAAAAAGAAAAGTTTTTAACTATCGTTGTATCTACTTACGGCGAAGGTGAGCCACCAGAAGACGCAGAAACACTCCACGAATTTTTAGCCACTAAAAAAGCGCCAAAACTAGACGATGTGAAAATAGCGGTTATTGGCTTAGGTGATTCTAGCTATGAGTTTTTCTGCCAGACAGCAAAAGATTTTGAAGAGCGTTTAAATAAACTCGGTGCACAAACTATCTATCAACGTGCTGATTTAGATGTAGATTACGAAGATGAAGCCGCTACGTGGATCGCCGGTGCAGTTGATGCATTTGAACCTGATTTAAAAGCGCAGCAAGAGGCCGCTGGTGGTCAAGTTGTATCAATGCCATTTGGTGCTCCAACCGCTGCAGCAAGCCAATATACAAAACAAAATCCATTTGAAGCAGAGCTATTAACTGTTCAAAAAATTACCGGTCGCGACTCGACTAAAGATGTACGCCACGTTGAAATTTCGCTTGAAGGTTCTGACATTACTTACACGCCAGGTGATTCATTAGGTGTGTACTTTTTAAATGACGATGTATTAGTTGATGAAGTACTTACACTTACTCAAATAGATGCAACAAGCATTGTAAAAGTAGGTGATGAAGAGCTAAGCGTACGCGATGCACTTATTGAAAAACTAGAGCTGACTCAGTCGTACCCAGGTTTTGTAGAAAAATACGCAACAGCAACAGGTACGCCTGAATTATTAAAGCTTGTAGAAGATAAAGCTGCAATGCGTGCGTATATTGAACCTCGCCAAATATTTGATGTGATTCGCCAAAATCCAGCAAAAATTGATGCGCAAACATTAGTAGATTGCCTACGTAAACTACAAGCTCGTTTGTACTCAATTGCATCTAGTCAAGCTGAGGTTGAAGATGAAGTACATTTAACACTAGGTCTAGTACAGTTTGATGCATTTGATAGCGAGCATTTAGGTGGCTGTACTGGTTACTTAACTCGTCGTGCAGAGGAAGGTTGTAAAGTTAAAGTATTTAGCGAACACAACGACAATTTCCGCCTACCAACTAACGATGATACACCAGTGATCATGGTAGGCCCAGGTACGGGGATTGCGCCATTCCGTGCATTTTTACAAGAGCGTGATTCGCGTCAAGCACAAGGCAAAAACTGGTTGTTCTTTGGTAACCCACATTTCACTCAAGACTTTTTATACCAAGTAGAAATACAGGGTTATTTAAAATCGGGTTTACTTAACAAAGTAGATGTTGCATTTAGCCGTGATCAAGCCGAAAAAGTATACGTACAAGACAAATTACGCAGTAACAGTAAAGACGTGTTTGAATGGTTAGAAGCCGGCGCTCACTTTTATATTTGTGGCGATGCAAATCGCATGGCAAAAGATGTACACAACGCCTTACTTGATATCGTTAAAGAAAACACAGGCAAGAGCAATGAAGACGCAGAGCAATATTTAAAAGATTTGCGTAGCGCAAACCGCTATCAGAAAGACGTGTATTAATCACGTTTCTTATTTTATTTAACAGCTAGCAGCCGTCACTGTAACAAATTTAGGATTTAAAATGAGCGAACAAGATAAAAACGTAAAACTTTCTGATAACGAACGTTTGAAAAGAGAAAGTAACTTTTTACGTGGCACCATAGAGCAAGATTTAAAAGACGAAATTACCGGTGGTTTTACTGCCGATAACTTTCAGTTAATACGTTTTCATGGCATGTACCAACAAGATGACCGCGATATACGTGGTGAGCGCGCTAAGCAAAAGCTAGAGCCGCTACATAATGTAATGTTACGTGCACGTATGCCTGGCGGTATTATTAAGCCAGAGCAGTGGTTAGCAATTGATAAGTTTGCTGATGAAAAAACAAGCTACGGCAGCATTCGTCTAACTACGCGTCAAACGTTTCAGTTTCATGGTGTATTAAAGCCGAATATTAAAGGCATGCACCAAATGCTTAACAGCGTAGGTATAGACTCTATTGCAACTGCGGGCGATGTTAACCGTAACGTGCTTTGTACTACTAACCCTGTTGAGTCTGAGTTACACCAAGAAGCTTACGACTGGGCTGCAAAAATTTCTGAACATTTATTACCAAAAACGAAAGCGTATGCTGAAATTTGGCTAAATGGCGAAAAGGCAGAAACCACAGAAGAGCCAATTTTAGGATCTAACTACTTACCGCGTAAATTTAAAACAACGGTAACTATTCCGCCTAATAACGAAGTTGATGTGCATGCGAATGACTTAAACTTTGTGGCAATTGCTGATAACGGCAAGCTTGTTGGCTTTAACGTACTTGTTGGTGGTGGCCTTGCCATGACTCACGGTGATACGGCTACGTATCCGCGTAAGGCTGATGACTTTGGCTTTATTACGCTCGAAGATACCTTAAAAATTGCAGAGCATGTTGTATCTGTGCAGCGCGATTGGGGTAATCGTTCAAACCGTAAAAATGCAAAAACTAAATACACATTAGACCGTGTTGGCGTTGATGTATTTAAAGCAGAAGTAGAAAAACGCTCAGGCGTTACATTTGCACCAAGCCGTCCGTTTGAGTTTACTCACCGTGGCGATCGTATTGGTTGGGTTGAAGGCATTGATGGTAAGCACCACTTAACACTATTTATTCAAAGTGGTCGTATTTTAGACTACCCAGGCAAGCCGCTTAAAACTGGTTGTCGTAAAATCGCAGAAGTTCACCAAGGTGACATGCGTATGACGGCAAACCAAAACTTAATTATTGCTGGCGTACCTGCAGATCAAAAAGCCGTGATTGAAGAAATTGCTCGTAGTCATGGCCTGATTGACGACAAAGATTCGCAGCAGCGTAAAAATTCTATGGCGTGTGTTTCACTGCCAACGTGCCCACTTGCAATGGCCGAAGCAGAGCGTTACTTACCAAGCCTAGTAGAAAAAACTGAAGCATTACTTGCCAAGCACGGTATACCAGATGACAGCATTATTATGCGCGTTGTAGGTTGCCCTAACGGTTGTGGCCGCGCAATGCTTGCAGAAGCTGGTTTAGTGGGTAAAGGCCCAGGTAAGTACAACGTTTACCTAGGTGGTAATTTAGAAGGTACACGTATTCCTAAATTGTACCTTGAGAACGTAGGCGAAGACGTTTACCTAGAAGCATTCGATAAGCTCATTGGGCAATGGGCAAAAGAGCGTAACGATGGTGAGTGTTTTGGTGACTTTGTTATACGCAAAGGCATAGTTGCTGAAGTAAAAGTATCAGTAACCGATTTTCACGCTTAATTAAATACCAGCGCCAAAGCGCTGGTGAGGTTTGGAATTTACCATGAGTGAATTTAAAAACATTTTACAGCTAGATAAACAAAGCCAAGCGGCTATGTTAGCTGATGCTAATGGTTTGCTAGCGAATATGAGCGCAGAACAGCGTGTTGCATGGGCGCTTGATAACTTGCCTAATACGGCTTTTTTATCATCTAGCTTTGGTATTCAAGCGGCAGTAATGCTGCATTTAATGACCTCACAACGTCCAGATATTCCCGTTGTATTAACCGATACAGGCTATTTATTTCCTGAAACGTATCAGTTTATTGAACAAATGAGTGAGCGTTTATCACTTAACTTAAAGGTGTATAGAGCGCAGCTAAGCCCAGCATGGCAAGAAGCTAAGTTTGGCAAGTTGTGGGAGCAAGGCGAGGACGGCATTAAGCAATATAACCAGCTTAATAAAGTTGAACCGATGACCCGCGCACTTAAAGAGATAGAAGCAGGCACGTGGTTTAGTGGTTTGCGTCGCGATCAATCATCTACACGTGCTGATAAACAGTTTGTAGAAATAAGCCGTGGTACCGTTAAAGTGTACCCGATTATTGAATGGTCTAACCGCGATGTGTATCAGTACCTGACTAAGCATGATTTACCTTACCACCCATTATGGGAACAAGGTTATGTGTCGATGGGTGACGTACATACAACACGTAAGTTAGAACCAGGAATGACAGAGGAAGAAACTCGCTTTTTTGGTTTAAACCGAGAATGCGGACTGCACATGGATGGTGACGGTATTTAACGTCACTACGATGTAGTTAAATCGCAAATAAAAACGCAGCTTCGGCTGCGTTTTTATTTTCTTTTATTCGGGTACAAAAAATTGCCTAATTAAGTATTTTTTATTAGACTCAAGACATTAAAGGATTAATTAAAGCAGGAACGCTATGAAATACTTTACCTACTTAGCTATATCAATCATGGCTATTGCAGTCATCTCTTTGTTTTATTTAAAAAAGCCCGATGGTCAAACATGGCTTTCTGCATCATCAATTAGCAGTGAATCTCAGCAAATTAAAGAAAAAATGGTCGCGCTATCTAGCAATACTTTGGACCAAGCAGTGTTGGGCGTTAAGCAAGCTGGCGATAAAATTGCGAGCAGTATTTCTGATGAACCAATTGCTACAAATGCTACCTCAAGTGGTAAAATTTTTAAGTGGCAAGACGAAACAGGCCAATGGCACTTTTCTGATACACCTAACCCACATGCAAAAAGTATTGAAGTAAAACTCGATCCTAAAGATATTACTGTTATTGCTGCAGAAGACACGTCTATTTTAAATACCTCTTCAACTCCAAACACAACGTCGGCTGCACCAGAGGGGATCAGTATTTTGAACCCCGATTCGGTTAAAAAGCTATTTAATGACGCCGAAAACGTAAAAGACAAACTAGAAAAACGTAATAAAGAAATTAATAATTTAAGTGCACTTTAATTATTTAGAGTGAGTGCTTTTATGGTTTTTTAAATAACGTTTTTCGGCTTCCATCAATAATACTGTTGAATATATTTTAGTGGGAAGCGACAGCAGCACGCCTACAGCAATGCATGCCGCCGCTATAATTATTCCTTTAATACCATGCTCGACGGTAAAGTAGTTCGACACAATTAACGTATGGCCAGTCACGATAAGGCACAACCCAAGCACTATTGATGTTTTAAGCAGCCTAATTATCATTATTTGCGACATAGTTACCTCACTAAGAGTAAGCTTATTGTAGGCACGCTTTAAATACTTGGCATTGATTTAAGACAACAAACAGTACAAAAAAAGCCCAGCTTATTACTAAACTGGGCTTTTAGATGTATTAACTACTGTCTTTGTTAGTCGAGCATACTACGCAGTACATATTGTAAAATGCCGCCGTGTTTGTAGTAATCCCACTCTTTAGGGGTATCAATACGTACGTCTGCACTCAAGGTTACTTTTTTACCTTCGGCATTTGTAGCAATAACGGTGACTTCATCGGTTTTATCGTACAGGCCATCAATATCAAATTGTTCTTGCCCTGTTAACCCGTGTGACTCGTAGCTTTCACCTTCTTTAAATTGCAGAGGTAGTACACCCATACCAATTAAGTTAGAGCGATGAATACGTTCGTAGCTTTGTGCTACAACGGCTTTAACGCCTAATAAAAGTGAGCCTTTAGCAGCCCAGTCACGAGATGAACCCGTGCCATATTCTTTGCCCGCTAAAATAATGAGTGGAGTATTATTTTTTTGATACTCCATTGCTGCATCATAAATGCTCTCTAGCGTATCGCCAGGCTGAGTACGTGTTACGCCGCCTTCAGTGCCAGGAGCTAGTAAGTTTTTAAGACGCACATTAGCGAACGTTCCACGCATCATTACTTCGTGATTACCACGGCGTGAGCCGTACGAGTTAAATTGCGCTTTATCTACACCTTTCTCTTGCAAGTATAAACCTGCTGGCGCTTCTGCTTTAATAGCACCCGCTGGAGAAATATGGTCAGTGGTTACTGAATCTCCAAGTTTAGCTAAACAACGTGCACCTTCAATAGAAGGAATGCCCGGTGGTTCTACTTTCATACCATCAAAAAAGGGTGCTTTTTTAATGTAGGTAGATGCATCATCCCAATCGTAAAGTTTGCCATCCGGTATTTTAATTTGCTGCCAACGGCTATCGCCTTCGTAAACGTTAGCGTAGCTTTTTTCAAACATTTCCTTAGTTACGGTTTCTTTAACTAAGTCACTTACTTCTTTAACGCTTGGCCATATGTTTTTAAGGTAAATATCGTTACCGTTAGCATCTTGCGCAAGGGGTTCGTTGTATACGTCAATATCGGTTCTGCCTGCAATGGCATAGGCTACAACAAGTGGAGGAGAGGCTAAAAAGTTCATTTTAACATCTTGGTGAATACGCCCTTCAAAGTTACGGTTACCCGATAAAATAGAGCTCACTACTAATTTATGCTTTTGAATCGCGTCTGATATTTCAGTTGCAAGAGGCCCTGAGTTACCAATACAGGTAGTACAGCCGTAGCCAACTAAGTTAAAACCTAAGCTTTCTAAGTCATCCATTAAGCCTGCTTTTTCTAGGTAGTCGGTAACTACCTTAGAGCCTGGTGCAAGTGATGTTTTAACCCAAGGTTTTACATTAATGCCTAACTGTTTTGCTTTTTTAGCAACCAAACCAGCAGCTAAAATAACACTTGGATTAGAGGTGTTGGTACAGCTGGTAATCGCGGCAATAACACAAGCGCCATCGTTTAGCTCAAACTCTTGGCCTTTAAATTTAACCTTAGCGGCACCCATAAACTGCGCTTCGTTAACTGGCTCATCTGGATTTGTTGTCGGTCCTTCACTCTCAATACGAGCTTGTTCTTCATCGCTTTTATCACGACGAGCCATACGTTCGTCTTGGAAGCCTTTTAAATGATCGCCAATAACTTTGCCAGCTTCGTTTAAGGCAATTCTATCTTGTGGGCGTTTAGGGCCTGCAAGGCTTGGTACAACGTCATCTAATTTAAGCTCAAGTGTATCGGTATAATTAGCTTCGTCGCCATCGTTACGCCATAAGCCTTGATGCTTAGCGTAATCTTCAATTACTTTTAAGTGTTTTTCGTCGCGGTTTGTTAAGCGAAGGTAGTTAATGGTCTCATCATCAATTGGAAAAATACCACACGTAGCGCCGTATTCTGGTGCCATATTGGCTATGGTTGCTCTATCGGCAAGTGGTAGGTCGGCAAGGCCGTCACCATAAAATTCTACAAATTTACCCACTACGCCATGATTACGCAGTATTTCGGTTACTGTTAACACTAAATCGGTTGCGGTAGTACCTTCAGGTAAACGTCCGCTTAGCTTCATACCTACTACTTGTGGAATGAGTAAACTAATTGGCTGACCAAGCATGGCTGCTTCAGCTTCAATGCCGCCTACACCCCAGCCAAGCACGCCTAAGCCATTAATCATGGTGGTGTGAGAGTCAGTCCCTACAAGCGTATCTGGGTAAGCGAATTTTTTGCCGTCGCGCTCTTCATTAAAAACAACGCGCGCTAAGTATTCTAGGTTTACTTGGTGAACAATGCCGGTTGCTGGTGGCACTACTTTTAAATTATCAAAAGCGGTTTGTCCCCAACGTAAAAATTCGTAACGTTCTTTATTTCGGTCGTACTCAAGTTTTGCATTTAAATCAAATGCACCATCATTTCCGTAGCCATCTACTTGTACCGAATGGTCAATCACAAGTTCAGCAGGCGATAACGGGTTTATTTTTGCAGGATCTCCACCTAGCTTTTCCATTGCGTCACGCATCGCGGCTAAATCTACAATAGCGGGTACGCCGGTAAAATCTTGCATAACAACACGGGCGGGAGTAAAGGCAACTTCAGATGCAGGCTTTGCTTGGGGATCCCAATTAAGAAGGGCTTGAATGTCTTGTTCTTTTATATTTACGCCATCTTCGTTACGAAGAAGGTTTTCAAGTAGTACTTTTAAGGAAAAGGGCAATCGTTTCGCTTTGTCGCCAAGTCCTTTTAGAGAATGAATATGATATTGCTCACCATTTATTGTGAGCTGATGTTGGGTATCGAAACTATTATTCATTATTTGCCCCTTTATGAATTATAAAAATGTTTTGAAGAGTGACCTCTGTAGTGTTCGAGTTGCAAAGTACATACCAGTGTAAAAAATCGCGTTTAGAGAACGAATTTTATACAGTTATTATAGTAGAGATGATGCTGAAAAATTTAATTTCAAGAGATGATTTAAAAGAAGAGATAGGGTCAAAAGTTATTTCGACCCTTATTAATTACTGTAACCAACCTTGTTGCTTACCTTTAATACTCAAGCAAAGTAAAGCGATGGCAATAATGATTACAAAAATAGGCATAAATACCGCACTTGCGCCAAGTAGCTCAATACTATTTATGACCACAAAATTATAATATTGCTGAATTAAAATAGCGCCGAGCGATAGCGCAAAAGTAGGTGTTGCCAGCGCGTTTTTAGCAAGTAAAAACAGACAAGCCAAAGTGCTTCCAAATACAGCTACAGCAAATGCAATGATTGACCAAAGAGGGATGTCAGAGTAGGCAGCTTGTTGATCTAACGGAAGTTTACCTATCATTTCGGGTGTCATCATCATGTGCATAGCAAATGCAATAACGCCAAGTAAATTCCATACGAGTGCCGCCCATACAACGGGTTTAAACCAATTTTTAGGTGTGTTTACAGACATTTTATAACCTTGTTTTTATTACTATTAACGAGGTTATTAAAGAGTAAAAAGGCCAACTATACAAGTTCGCCTTTTTATATAAAAAGAGTGCTTTTAAATGCTTAACCAAATGAAATAGGACGACGACCTGTTTTATCATCTACTTTTGGTTTTTTAGTTCGCTTACGCTTACTTTTAGCTGGTTGATTTGTTGGTTGTGGTGCAGCTTGCTTTGACTCTGCTTGAGTTTGTACCGCAGGTTTTTCTGCAGGGATTGCATCTTCACTTAGTGAGAGTTTAAAAAACTCACCATCAAACTCTAGTACATCACCACTGTATAATTTTTTCCGTTTAATTGTACAAATTTCATGGTTAACACCCACATAGCCTTCAGTAATTAGGTTTTTAGCTTGGCCGCCACCTTCAACTAAGTTTAGTACTTTTAATAATTTACAGAGCTCAATCGGCTCTTCTTCTAATTCTATTTCTATGTATTCTTCGTTCATATTTGCTCTCGGTGGGGTAACGCACAAGCTGTAGTATAAAGGCTTGCAGCTACTTTTGCACCAAAGCAAGTAACTTTAGCTAGTTGTAATAGGGAAATAAGGACGAAAGTTTTTATGTATTTTATCTGTCTTTAAAAAAACTGAAGCAATTGAAGAGTAATCTTTGCAGCAGTTAATTTTACGTATGGCCTGCTAATTGCTAAAACTTTGGCGGAATAAATATTTTTCATTAAATGGAGTAGGAAATGGGCGTAAGATTAGCAATGAAAAAAGAGCTAATGGGATTAGATAATTCAGGTATGTTAACTGCTGACGATGTTAGAGAGCACCTTGCTAATTCTGTAAAAAAGCAAGCTGATCAAGATGAGCGCGGTTTTTCTGTAATTTCAAAATTCAATGATACCCATAGCCGTTTAGTTAGTGGTGATGCCACGAGAAAAACAAAACTTGAATTTGAACGCCATCGTTTGTTTAAAGAAGTTTTATATACTCGCAAAAGTGTTGATGCTTGGTTAGATAGCCAAACAAATTAAATTGCGATAAATAGTTACCTTTAATAGACTACAATTGTAATCAAAAAGGGGTAACTATGAAAAGTGGAATTTTAATATGTGTGTTGGCATTACTATTAGCTGCGTGCCAACAACCTACCGTGTATGTATTTAGTGAAAACTTGCAAGATGAACAGCGCAACCAGCTCGATGCTGCGCTAAAAGTACAATCGCTCCCTTATGAATATGTAGAGCTGGCAATCCCACCTGATTTTGGTGAAGCCACATTACTCTTATCAAGTGATAAGATTTATCCTAAAGAAACTGAGCAACTTGCGGCTATAATGCAAGAGCTAGGTTACAAGCCACAAGTTAACTACACGACTCGTTCAAATCACTTTTATGGTGATGGCAATATAGGCTTTTATTTAAAGAATATAGCAGCGGGTACTACCTTTGTTATGCCTAAAAAGTTACGAACAACCCAATGCAGCGAAGAGAAGTACAATGATTTACTTGTCACATTTACAGATAAATATGCTGACTTTAGCTTACCCAGTGGCGCTGTTATAAGGTTAGGCTGGGAGTTTTTATACGGTTACGTTGTCATTTATTACAAAAATTATTCGCAAACATACAGTCACTCACAACCACTTATAAATACGCCCTTTGGCGCCAAACCATCCGATACTTACAGGTTTACAGCTCACGTTAATAACCCCAGCTGGCTTGATTGCTCACTACAAATTATTTATATGGACTGAACTAACCGTGAGTTTCTATATGCTCGCTTAATCTGGCAATGCGCAAGCTCATACCTTCAATAATTCGGTCTTTAATTTTTTCGCGGATAACATTAGGTAAGCGGGTGAGTGCTTCAGGGGTAATGGCAAGTACTATGGTGTCGGTTTTAGCGCGAGCACTGGTGCTGCGCTCTCGGTTATTTATAAAGGCACCTTCACCTATAAATTCACCGGGCTCTATAGTGCCAAGTTCTAGTAAATGGTTATGCTTAAATACTAATAATGCGCCGCTAAGTACAATGTACAAGCGCTTGTCGTTATCGTATTGCTTAAATAAAAATTGATGCTGACTTACTAAATATAACAGGCCGAACGACTCCAATAAGACTTGGCGCTCGCTGAGCGTAAATTCTTTAAAAAAGTGCAGCCTGTTTATAATTTCCATTTGTTTGAATAATGGAATATGTTCGATTAGCTTCATCAATAACCAAATGTGTTAAAAGCGTTTAATCAGCTAATATTGCGCTCTTTTAATTTTCGGGTCAACGTGTTGCGTCCCCAACCAATTTTTATAGCAGCATCTTGCTTATGACCAGAACAATTAGCCAGGGCTGTTTTTATTAAGCGAGTTTCTAGTTGAGCTTGAATGTCAGGCCAAATATTTTCTTTGCCTTTTTTCAGCTCTTGATTAAGCCATTGCTGGAATGCATCGAGCCAATCACCTTCTTCTTGGGTTGGTGAAGCATCCAGAATCTCCGGCGGTAAATCTTGCTCGCTTACAAGCTCACCCGGTGCCATAACTGTCAGCCAGCGACACGTATTTTCTAATTGGCGTACATTGCCTGGCCAATTAAATAAGCGTAATTGCTCAGTTGCTTTAGGGCTGAGTACTTTGCTTTCTACTTGTAGCTCTTTAGCGCTTTTATGTAAAAAGTGTTGCGATAAGCTTTCTATATCTTCAGTACGCTCTCGAAGAGCGGGTAAACGTAGGCGCACAACATTAAGACGATGAAATAAATCATCCCTAAACTTGCCTTGTTTAACTAAATCTTCAAGGTTTTGGTGCGTAGCTGCAATAATGCGTACGTCCACTTTTATACTTTGATGGCCACCAACGCGATAAAACTCACCATCGGCAAGAACGCGTAATAAACGTGTTTGCACATCAAGTGGCATATCACCAATTTCATCTAAAAATAGTGTACCGCCATTGGCTTGCTCAAAGCGGCCTTTACGTACGCTATCGGCACCCGTAAACGCGCCTTTTTCGTGGCCAAATAACTCTGACTCAACAAGCTCTTTTGGAATGGCCGCCATGTTAAGTGCAATAAATTGATTTTCTTTACGTGGGCTATGGTTGTGCAGGGCGCTGGCGACAAGTTCTTTACCTGTGCCAGATTCACCATTTATTAATACGCTCATGCTAGAGGCCGATAGTTTACCTATCGCTCTAAACACTTCTTGCATAGCGGGTGCTTCACCGATAATGTGGGCACTTTTTGGTGGAGCTTGCTTTCGCTTAGTTTTTTTAGTGGAATTTGCTCTGCATGCGCTCTCGACTAGCGCCACTGCTTCGTTTAAATCAAACGGCTTAGCTAGGTATTCAAAAGCACCTTTTTGGAATGCATTAACTGCAGAATCCAAATCTGAGTGGGCAGTCATTATAATAACTGGCAGCCCAGGGTTTTGCTCTGCTATAAGCTCAAGCAACGCCATGCCATCCATACCAGGCATTCGTACGTCCGAAACTAAAACAGTAGGTTGACTAAACTTTAATGCGCTTAATACATCTTGCGCATTAGCAAAGCTTTCTGCGTTAAACCCTGCACGGGTTAGTGCTTTTTCAAGTACAAATCGAATAGAAGCATCATCATCTACAAGCCAAACTGTTTTCATGCAAACTCCAAACATTAATCTGCAAAGGGCAGATAGATATTAAATTCAGTATGTCCAGGCCAGCTATCACATTCTATATAGCCATCATGTTGATCTATCAGCGTTTGCGCTATTGAGAGTCCTAACCCTGAGCCATCTTCTTTATTGGTGATCATAGGGTAGAACAGTGTTTCACGTACACTGGGATCAATACCTGGTCCGTTATCAGATATTTGGATCAACAAGGCTTTTTTAGGTGCTTTACCTGGGCGACGATGCTGATGATTAATGCGGGTTTTTATTGTTATTTCACCGCCATCTACAAGCGCCTGCTGAGCATTTCGAACAATGTTTAATACTACTTGCTGAATTTTACCTTGATCAATGTATACATCAGGAATGCTTGGGTCGTAATCCTTAACCAAGCTAATGTTAGAACAATTATCTAACGTACTTAGTCGTGCAACTGATTCAAGTGATTGATGTATATTGCCATACGATTTTTGCGGAAGCTGATTTGGCCCTAAAAGCCTATCAACTAATTCGCGTAATCGGTCAGCTTGCTCAATGATAAGTTCAGCACATTGGTCTCTTTCTTGTTGATCAACCTCATACTGCAATAACTGCGCCGCTCCGCGAATTCCACCTAAAGGATTTTTAATTTCGTGAGCTAAGCCTCTTATTAGATTTCGGGCTGCTTGGTATTGATGCATTTGATTAGACGCTTGGTCGTGCTTAATTTCGTCATCGGTTTGGCGCCACTCAAATAAAATATAAAGTGAGCCATCAAACTTAATTTGTCGTGTACTTACGGCTACTTTTGCATGGCGAGAATCGCTAAAAACCACGTCAGCTCTGTGCTGCTGGCAATCTACACCTTCAACTAATGAGTATTGTTCTATACGCTGCAAATCGATTGAATGGTAATTAAAAAGACTGTCGAAAGGCTGATCTAATAGGCGCTTGTTACCAAGGCCAAGCAGTTCGCTAGTACTGGTATTGGCATAGACAACGGTGAAGTTTTTATCAAGCAACATGATAGCGGTTGTTTGATTTTGCCAAATAGCATCGAGTAGCTCAGGGCTAAAGTTTTTATTATTAATCATAGCTGCACCATTTTAGTGCGTTGATATTTACAAGCAAGTTATATATTAAAATACACTGCTGCACGTTTAGTAATGCCCCAATTTAGTTACTTAGGTTTAGCCCTTTTCGGTGCATAAAAAATATGCAGGGCTCACTTATAGCAATAACTTGGTTTTTACTATTAAAAAGCTTTAATTGTAGTGTGTGCTCACCACGTTCTACATCTCTTATTGCAAAGGTTGAACTGTCACTGGCTGGGCCATGTGCTTTGCCATCAATAAAAAGTTGTATAGTAAAACCAGTTTCAAAACGCGGTTTTATTCGGCTAGTAACATAAACAGTGCCGGTATTTTCACGAATAGTCTGGTTATGATCAGGTGAGGAAATGGCAATACTAAAGGCCGCTTGTTGAGGCTGGGGTTGCTCGTCAAAAATGTCAGTATTTGTTGCAGGCATATTAAGATCTTGGCTGGTAAGCTTTACCTCTTTAGCACCTTTATGAGGGGTGTCAGAGAACACTAATACGCCATTTTTATCTTTCCAAGCGTATATCTTTGTTTCACCAGCGTAACCATAATTGCTTAATCCTAAAGCAATTAATAGTAATAAAATCTTGTTGTTCACTCTGCAGCCCTGCATTTTTGTCGGTAACTTAACTTTAGTGGAGATTGATTAATTTTACCATTAAAAAAGCCCGCAAAGCGGGCTTGAGAACACACATATTTTATACAGCTAAATTAACAGCTGTAGTACATTTCAAACTCAACTGGGTGAGTTGTCATGTTAAGCTTTTCAACTTCTTTAGATTTAAGTTCGATGTAAGCATCGATTAAGTCGTCAGTGAATACACCACCTTGAGTTAAGAATTCACGGTCTGCGCTAAGTGCAGATAATGCTTCGTCAAGTGATGCTGCAACAGTTGGGATTTCTGCTGCTTCTTCAGCTGGTAAGTCATATAAATCTTTATCCATAGCATCGCCAGGGTGGATCTTGTTTTTGATACCATCAAGGCCAGCCATAAGCATTGCTGAGAAAGCAAGGTATGGGTTAGCTGTTGGATCTGGGAAGCGTACTTCAATACGACGACCTTTTTCAGATGGAACCACTGGGATACGGATTGATGCAGAACGGTTACGTGCAGAGTATGCAAGCATAACTGGTGCTTCAAAACCTGGTACTAAACGTTTGTACGAGTTAGTAGAGGCATTTGCAAAAGCGTTAATTGCTTTAGCATGCTTGATGATACCGCCAATGTAGTAAAGCGCATCTTCAGAAAGGCCGCCGTACTTATCACCAGCAAAAAGGTTTACACCATCTTTAGCAAGTGACTGGTGACAATGCATACCAGAACCGTTATCACCAACAACTGGCTTAGGCATAAACGTTGCTGTTTTACCGTATAAGTGAGCCATGTTATGGATAACATATTTCATTTCTTGGATTTCATCCGCTTTTAATACCATTGTATTAAAGCGAGTAGCAATCTCGTTTTGACCTGCTGTTGCTACTTCGTGGTGATGTGCTTCTACTACTTGGCCCATTTCTTCTAGTACTAGGCACGTAGCTGAACGCCAATCTTGGAAGTCATCAACAGGAGCAACTGGGAAGTAACCGCCTTTAATACCTGGACGGTGACCTGTGTTGCCATCTGCATATTCTTTATCTGAGTTCCAAGCAGCTTGCTTAGAATCAATTTTGTACATAGAACCAGACATATCTGATTTGTATTTTACGTCGTCAAATACGAAAAACTCTGGCTCAGGGCCAAATAAAACTGTATCTGCAATACCTGTAGAGCGCATGTAATCTTCAGCACGCTTAGCAACTGAGCGTGGGTCGCGCTCATAACCTTGAAGCGTTGAAGGCTCTACTACGTCACAACGTACGATTAATGTTGATTCTTCAGTGAAAGGGTCTAGTTTGATTGATTCAGCAACTGGCATTAATACCATGTCTGATTCGTTTATGCCTTTCCAGCCTGCAATTGAAGAACCGTCAAACATTTTACCGTCTTCAAAAAAGTCTTCATCAACTTGGTGATGAGGAATAGATACATGTTGTTCTTTACCCTTAGTGTCAGTAAAGCGTAAATCAATGAACTTAACGTCATTTTCTTTAATAAAATCTAAAACCGATTGTGACATGTGTCCTCCAACTATTGGGTTTTGTTATTGCTGCATAATTGCTTTGGGATTTACTAAGCTGATTTTGTGCCATTTTTATAACTAGCTGTTTATAAATTAAAAAAATATCGTTGCATCAAAATGGAATGTACAAACGCACTATATTGGTGCGTAAATTTTCCTTTTTGGTGCAAAATTTACAGGGCACAATTTGCTGCTAATTTAATCGCTCGGAAATAGCATAACCTAAATGCAAAAGAGTACCAAAAAGATCAGCAAAATAGCCAAAAAGGCTGTTTTTCAAAAAAAATTTGAAATTTAATTCATATAATTGTCATATATAAAACAGATACTTAGTAAAAGTATTGAGAAAGTTTTGAAATTTATATTGGATAAACTTTCATCCATGTCATTAATGAGGGATAATATGCGCCCTTTTAAATCCTATGCTGGGACATCTCGCGAAAGCGTGGATGAGTGCGTAGATCTTGCAGGATCAATGAGAATTTAATTTCTCTGAGTAAATATATGAGCATCGAACAGTTAAGAAATATAGCGATTATCGCGCACGTTGACCATGGTAAAACAACACTGGTTGACAAACTACTTGAGCAATCAGGTACATTAGAAACACGCGGCGGTAACGAAGAGCGCGTGATGGACTCAAACGACATTGAGAAAGAACGTGGTATTACCATTTTGGCTAAAAACACAGCCATTTCTTGGAATGACTACCATATCAATATCGTAGATACCCCGGGACACGCCGATTTCGGTGGTGAAGTTGAACGCGTACTTTCGATGGCTGACTCAGTATTATTACTTGTTGATGCTCAAGAAGGTCCAATGCCGCAAACGCGTTTCGTTACGCAAAAAGCATTCGCGCAAGGCTTAAAGCCAATCGTCGTTATCAATAAAATTGATAAGCCAGGCGCTCGTCCAGATTGGGTTATGGATCAAATCTTTGATTTATTCGACAACCTTGGCGCGACTGACGAACAGTTAGACTTTAAAGTAATCTACGCTTCAGCAATCAACGGTTGGGCAACACTAGATTTAGACGAACCATCAGACAACATGGAACCTATGTTCAAGATGATCGTTGAAGAAGTATCACCACCGGATGCAGATCCTGAAGGTGACTTCCAAATGCAAATTTCTCAACTAGATTACAACTCTTATGTTGGTGTAGTTGGTATTGGTCGTATTAAACGTGGTTCTGTTGCTCCTAACCAACAAGTTACTATTATCAGTGCTGATGGCACTACACGTAATGGTAAAATTGGTGCAGTACAAAGCTACCTAGGTCTTGAGCGTATCGAAACTGATAGAGCTTACGCTGGTAACATCGTAACTGTAACAGGTATTGGTGAGCTTAAGATTTCTGATACAGTTTGTTTCCCAGGAAACGTTGAAGCATTACCACCACTAAGTGTTGATGAGCCAACTGTAACAATGACATTCTCTGTAAATAACTCACCTTTCTGTGGTAAAGAAGGTAAGTTTGTAACGTCACGTAATATCCGTGAGCGTTTAGACAAAGAATTAGTACACAACGTAGCACTTCGCGTTGAAGATACTGCAAGCCCAGATAGCTTCCGTGTTTCTGGTCGTGGTGAATTACACCTAGGTATCTTAATCGAAAACATGCGTCGTGAAGGTTACGAGCTTTCAGTTTCTCGTCCAGAAGTTATCTTACGTACTGTAGATGGCGTTCTAGAAGAACCGTTTGAAACAGTGACTATTGACTGTCAAGAAGAGCATCAAGGTTCTGTTATGGAACAAGTTGGCCTACGTAAAGGTGAACTTACTAACATGACTCCAGATGGCAAAGGCCGTATGCGTTTAGACTTCATGATCCCAAGCCGTGGTTTAATTGGTTTCCAAACTGATTTCATGACGCTTACTTCGGGTTCTGGTCTTATGTACCATACGTTCGATCATTATGGTCCTCATAAAGGTGGCGCTATCGGTGTTCGTAAGAACGGCGTAATGATTGCAAACGCAACTGGTAAAGCACTTACTAACGCATTATTCAACTTACAAGAGCGCGGCCGTTTATTCATCGGTCACGGTGTTGAAGTATACGAAGGTATGGTTATCGGTATTCATAACCGTGATAACGACCTTACAGTTAACGCCCTTAAAGGCAAGCAGTTAACTAACGTACGTGCATCTGGTACTGATGAAGCGCAAACGCTTTCTCCGCACCTTAACTACTCACTTGAGCAAGCGCTTGAGTTCATCGATGATGACGAGCTAGTTGAAGTTACTCCACTAAACATTCGTATCCGTAAGAAACACCTTACAGAAAACGAACGTAAACGTGCGGGTCGTGCACCTAAGTCATAATCTATTAATTTAGAATAATGATTTTAAAAGCCGCTGTATTGCAAAATACAGCGGCTTTTTTGTGGATGAAAATAAGAGCTGTTAGCTATAGTCGTCAGTTGAAAGTATTTAGTTCAAAATTATATGACTACTGTTTTGAGATGAAATTTCCATAATATATTTACCTCTAAAAGCGCAGCGCCTCTTAACCTCTTTGTGAATAATTTACTTAAAGATCTTTTGCACAAGGAGAAGGGAATGAGAAGAGAAAGAGAAAGCTGAAACAGCCGATAATGCAAAGTATCTGTGTATGTTGGGTCTCGCTTCGCTCAACCCAACATACATGTTCAATTATTTTATTGGTAGTAACTTACTTTTTAGGAAGTAAGGTTATTTTGCCAAATACGTCGGCATCTATAAAACCACGATTTCTGTCGCCATTTACTGGTTGTACTTCATGTGAGCCCATAAAGTGCTCGCGCACGTCACTGCCATCGTTATCGCAATACGCTAACATAAACCCGATTATTTGCTTTTCGCTAAGTGTAAGTGGCGTGTTTTTAGCCCCTTCTTTATAATCATTAGGGTAGAGTTTTATTGCTACTTCCCAGGTAATGTTAAAGGGCGCGGTGGTGTTGCGCTTCCAGTTACTAACTAGGTGGTCAGTATACAAATGAGCTTTTTTATCAGGTCCGTAATCGGCAGCTTGGTTATCAAGGCCAATATGGTACGCCAAAGCGGTGTGATTAAATTGATGATTACCGCCCGATGCATCGCTATCAATAAATACTTCAAGCGCATCGTCATCCCAATATTTATAGGTTGGATCAGCGTGTGTATCTATTAAAACGTCATCCACAATATCGGCTTGTAGGTATAAATAGTTTTGATCCCACAATAAGCGATAACGCCCTTTAAAGTCGGCATCGTTTGATGGCAGTGTGCCATCCATTAGATAAGGCATGTCGTGCCAAGCGGCTTTATCCCATGCGCTTTCTGATACGCCATCAATAGTAATTGGAGTTGATGTATGTTCAACATCAATAGCCATTGCTGGCGTGCTTAATAAAAAGCTTAAGGCGAGTGCTAATTTCTTCATTAATCTCTCAATTTTATTGTCGATTTGTCTTAATGTAATAACAATCTTAAAACAGCTAAGTAAATAGTTACAGTGAAATACTTTCGCCTTCGTTTAAAATATACAGCGGTACTTTTGAATCCATTTTATTGTACATATGCAATAAGCGAAGTAAGGCTGAATGACTACTGTGGTCGCCCATTTTCCAACTTGAGTTACCGTATCCCCACGGTATCATTACTTTGCAGTTAAGCTCTTGTGCTGCGTTGAGCGCGTCTTCAGGTGTGGTGTGCACGTAACGGTACCAGTTAGGATCGTCTTTACTGTAGTAAGAAGCGATTGGCATTAAGCAAATATCGATATCGCCGTATTTTTGCTGTATGTCTTTAAAATGTTTTGAGTAGCCTGTATCGCCTGCAAAAAATAAAGTGCTACCGTTTTGTTCAAGTAACCAGCCATTCCATAGGTCTTTATCGTGATCTTCGTAAATAAAGGGCACTAATACGCGAGCGCTAGAATGATGAGCTGGCACGGCGTTAATAACTAAGTCGTCAATGTTGGTTGTTGAGTACCACGGCATTTCGGTAATATTAAAACCGCCGGCAGGGAAGTTATCGGCCATCCCGAGTGGTGTTAAATAGCGAGGTTTATTGCCAATACTTTGTATGTCGGCTTTATTAAAATGATCGTAATGAATATGCGAATACATTACCGCATCAATATTTTCGAGTTCTTGCTCACTAGGCCAAGCGCCTGCTTTACGATAAATACCACCGCTGAGTTTAAAGCCAAGTGCGACTGGAGAATCAAACTGATTTTTTACCGGATCAAACAGCACACTTTGACCATTTGGAGTGTTAATAACAAAACTAGCGTGACCAAGCCAGCGTACGGTATAGCCAGTGCTAAGTTGTGGTTTAGTTTGCAGACCTTGGTACTGGCAGTTTTCGCTGCCGGTTTTGCATAGTAAGTCTGGGTGAGCTGGGTAGCAGTTTTCAGTACAGGTAGTGGGATATGTTTTTTCACCTGTGTATAAATTTTTATAACGGCCGTTCTTATCATTAATAACAACAACTGAGTCAGAGCTGGTAATACGATTAATATTATTAGGTGCACCGCAGGCCGTTAATATACATAAGAGCATTGCTGCGATTAAAAAGCGTTTCATTGTAAATCCCTTTTAGTATTCCCTTTAACATAAAAAAGCCTGCAATTAAGCAGGCTTGTTAAAGTAACAAATGATTAGCCAGCGCTATTCATTTGCTCAATAAATTTATTTGAATCGGCAATCGATTTGTTCATGTCGTTCATCAACAATTGAATATCGCGCTTAAGGTTAGTGAATTCACCTTTAATAGCCGATACCGCTTGTGCATTTAAGTTATGCTTTAAGTATAAAACGTTATCATGAAGCGAGGTTAATACTGGCTCCATTTTACTCTCTGCGCTGCGCATTGAGCGTAATAGCTGATCAAATTGACGCTTAGTCGCGGTTAGCTTTTTGCTGCTTTCACGCTTAAGTGACGCGCTTTTGTATTGCTCTAGCTCATCGCCCCACTCATCAAACAGGGCTTCTGCTACGTCTTCTACTTTATTGATGTTAGTTGACACTTCGTTAGCGGCATTTAAGCTCGACTCGTAATCGTCGTTTAACTGATTATAAGTGTCTTGTAGTTCGCCACCATTAAAATCGATTAGAGTCGTTAAGCGCTCTAGTGCCGATTTAAATTCTTCTTGTGACTCTTGCTGAGAGTCTTTGGTTTCTTCTACGCGGTCAATAAGAATATCGCGTTTGTGAACACCCACTTTTTCCATCGCAGAATAATAAGCTGATTGGCAGCCAGTTAAAGTAAGTGTTACTACAAGCATTGAAACACTGAGTAATGTTTGTTTTTTCATTTGAATTCCTGTTTACGAGCGTTAGTGCTGTAAATTATGGCGCTGATTGTTATTATAATCAAAACTAAATAAGCACAAGTCAATTGTATGAATGATAAGCTCTCACATTACAAACAGCAAGTTAAGTCCTTTATACGCCAGCAGCCTGGTTGGTGGATGCAGTATTTTAATCGGTGTATAGACGATCAAATAACGGTTAATGCAGGTTACCTTGCTTACGTAACCCTTCTTTCGTTAGTGCCATTAATTGCGGTGGGTGTTGCTATATTTTCAGCTTTTCCGGGCTTTGAATCTACTCGCATGGAAATTGAGAGCTTTTTGTTTACCAACTTTGTCCCTACCTCTACCGATGTTATTAGAGAGCACATTAGCTCCTTTGCCGGTAACGCTAATCAAATGACGGCGGTAGGTATTGGCTTTTTAGCTGCAATAGCCTTGCTGTTAATACGTAATGTAGATGCCACACTAAATCGAATTTGGCGAATTAAGAAAAAACGCCCGATGATGATCTCATTTGCTGTGTATTGGATGGTTTTGAGCTTAGGGCCTGTATTACTCGGAGCGAGTATTGGGGTTACCTCTTATATTGTATCTTTGGTATCGTTTGCTGATCAGGGTATTCCTGGGTTTAGCGGGTTTTTGTTAAAGTTATTGCCGTATGGGATTTCGATGGTGGGCTTTATTATGCTCTACACCTTAGTGCCTAATACGCGTGTATCTTTCAGAGCAGCAATACCTGGCGCTTTTTTTGCGGCACTTTTATTTGAGCTGACTAAAAAAGGGTTTGCACTTTATATTAGCCATTTTCCTTCGTACGAAGTTATTTACGGGGCAGTAGCAACCATTCCTATTTTGTTTGTATGGGTGTATTTATCGTGGGTAGTTGTTTTGCTTGGCGCTGAATTTACAGCATGTATTAGCCCAAATGATATTCCAGAAACACCAGAACTTGAACTAGAAGATGATGAACCAGCAGTAAAGGACACAGTTTAAATGCAAGGTTTAATACAACGCGTAAAGCATGCCAAAGTAGAAATTAACAACCACGTGGTAGGCGAAATTAGCCAAGGTATATTGTTGTTGCTGGGCGTTGAAAAGCACGACGATACGCAAACGGCCGATAAGCTTTTACACAAGGTAAGTAATTATCGTATTTTTACTGACGAAAACGACAAAATGAACTTAAGCCTTAAAGATATTAAAGGTGAGTTACTGGTGGTTTCGCAATTTACGCTAGCGGCTGATACTAAAAAGGGTATGCGCCCTAGCTTTTCATCTGCGGCAACGCCAAGCCAAGCTAATGAGCTTTACGAGTACTTTGTTGCTCAAGCTAAAGAGTTGGGACTTACAATAGCCACCGGTGAGTTTGGTGCCGATATGCAAGTAAGCTTGTGTAACGATGGGCCCGTGACGTTTAACTTATCTGTTTAAACTTTTTTAGTAACCACGACAATATGATTTACATAGCCCGTAATTTTCTGCGGGCTAATGTTACAACCAAATACATCGAGTAATAGCTGTTGAAGTTGTTTTAATTGCGACTCATGCTGCGATAAAAAGTTAATAAATAGCACACCGTTGTTATTTAAAGCCGAGTAAATTTTTTTATAAAATGCCTCTTCAAATAAAAATCGAGGCGCATCTATTTGGCTAAACAAATCTAAAATAATCCAATCAATATTTTGCGCACTTTTTAAAATCTGTTGCGCATCGGCGCACAGCAATTGCTCATTCTTATTTGACGAAAAAAATTGGGTATAGCAATCAATAATATCGGCGTTTTTTTCAACCGATGTTATTTGTGCTTTAGGGTATTTGTGTTGTAAATAATTACGAATTGCTCCGCCGCCGAGGCCGAGTTCTAACACTCTTTGTGGCGGCTTAAGAGCCTGCCAATGCTTACCTAGGCATAATAAGTGTGGAAAAAGTAATAAATCCGGGTTATTTAAATCAATAACAGATTGAAGAGTGTCGTTAATCAGTAACCAGCGTAACGGCTCGTGCTCACGTACTTGAATGTGATCGCCACTGCATTTATGCCAATAGATTAACTGACCAATGCTGTGGCTATTTTCAATAAATTGATCGCCCAGCAAACCCGTCAGTGAATTTATATAATTGATTTTTTCCATCATATTCTCAGCATAAACTAGCAACGTTAAAGCGCAATGGCCTTTGCCATTATTTTTTACGTTATTTTACAGCCATCACCAAAGTCGTATTTGCAGTTTTTTTAAGATGGAGTATGGTATTTGCCATCAATAATACCAACGGACTTAATTATTTAAGCTTTTTAGTTTGGTAGATAATCAATACTATTAGTATAGCGCCGTAGCCTTTTTTGACTTTTATTTACGGCTTATATAACAACAGGAGTATGTATGTTTCAGGTAAGCACCCCACAAAGTAGCGAAGATTGGCAAGCGTATTACCAGTTGCGTTGGCAGGTATTACGCGCGCCTTGGGGCGAGCCACGTGGCTCTGAACAAGACGATATGGAACAAGACTCTGAGCACCGCTTTATAAAAAATAAAGAAGGCGAAGTGCTAGGTGTAGCACGTTTGCACTTTAACAATCATGAGCAAGCACAAGTGCGCTATATGGCGGTTGCAGAGGGTAATCGTAACCAGCATATTGGTAGTCGCTTACTGCACGAGCTTGAAAAAATTGCATGGGTTCAAAACGCAGGTGAGCTTGTATTGTTTGCACGCGAACGAGCGCTTGAATTTTATAAACGCCACGGTTACGAATTAAAAGAAAAAGCGCACTTAGCTTATGGCGATGTACAACACTTTAAAATGGTAAAGCAAAAACCGTCTGAGCCAGGTTGGTTTCGTCACCCTAATTGGACGCAAGTACTACAAAATACGTGGCGTGAGTCTATTCCAATTAGTGACGCGATGGGGATTAAGGTAGAAAGCTATACCGATTGGCAATTTACAACCAGCGCCGACCTAGACGCTAACTTAAACCTACATAACACTATGTTTGCAGGTTCTATTTATAGCTTGGCCACGCTAACAGGTTGGGGCGCTACGTACTTAGCACTTAAAGAAGCTGGGCTTGAAGGTAATATTGTATTAGCCGATGCTAACATTAAGTACTTAAAACCGCTTACTACCGACCCACGTGGTTGTGTTGATATACAAACCTGTAAGGGCAAGTTAAGCGATTTAGAAACCGACGGTAAAGCAAGTTACGTAGTGCCAGTAACTATTTACGATGGTGATAACGTGGTTGCAGAATTTGAAGGGCAGTTTGTAGTAAAAAAATAACTGTTTAGCTGTTCAAAACACAAAAAAGCCAAGCAATGCTTGGCTTTTTTGTGCGTAAAACTTAGGGAGTATTACAGCAAATCGGTTAATAATATACCGACACCAATACGTTCTACATCCGCATTGTAATCAATTAAGCTTTCGCCATAACCGTTAAAGTATTGTGCATAACCACGAACGCGACCCCATAAAGGAAACGACCAGTCGAGTTGAATTGCACCACGATTATCTGAATTTAAATTGTTACGCGTCATAAAGCTAAATTCATGGTCATGAAAACGATACGCGCCGCTAAATTCGAAGTAACCCATGTATTTGTATATGTCTGGGTTGTCGTCGCCATTGGCTTCTAAAATATCTTCTTTTTCGTCCTCAGCTATTCGGTACCAAGGTTTAAAGCTAAAAACAAAGCCTCTGTTTTCCCAAATGAAGTCTGCGTAAATACGGTTCCACGAACGTGAGTTTGGTTGGCTTCGACCATTTGATTGATGCGAAATACCTAATGCGATTGCCATTTCGTCGCCCCATAATACGTTTTCTGGGTCGAGGTAATTTATCCAAAATATTTCTGGTTCGTAGTTGGTCTCACGAAATGGAGACGAAATTTCTGAGTTATAAATTTGCCAATATGATTGCAGTGTAAAGCCAAAAAATATGGCTTGGTCTTTATCCGAAAAATCATCGTAAAGAGGCACTTTTATCGATAGCTGATATTTGGCTTCTAGATTGTCGAGCGGTTCGCCGTCGTTATCATCTGTTAGTTCATCAAAACCATCAAAAGGGCGATCGTTTGGGTGTGATAAGTACGAAAGCGGTAAAATATAGTTACGCTTATGTGGCGTAATTACATTTCTATTTTTTTTACCTACTTCTTCACGGGCCTGGCGTTTATCAAGCGCGGTAAGTTGTTTATTTTCTTCAAGAGCTGAACACTTTTTACGAAGATCGTCTAATGTCTGTTTACCATCTCCGCCAATTACCTCATTTAAAATACACTGTTTTACAAGCTCGATGTCGTTATCTTGCTCGTTTGTAGCAACTTCTTCTTGTGCGAAGGTAGCGGTACTAATTAAAGCAGAAAGAGTTATCCAGTGGCGCCAGCTCATTGTAATTCCTTGTGAGTTTGGGTTGTTGTATGCGTTAATTTAATTATAACGTCTTTTTACATATGTAACGGTGAACTTTTACTGAATTTGTATTTATAACAAGGTCTATACGTATACAAAGTAAGTATAGATCAAAAGAAAAGCGGCCTAAGCCGCTTTTCTAATGCAAATTAACTATTTTAGTTAATTTATACCAATTTTATTAAAAACATGATCATTCTAGCGTATTAAATAGCTCACTAACTGCGTTAAAAATTATTTATATAGAACAACTATGTACCATAATTTTAGCCTTGTTATTAAGCTATTTCCTTATCGCTATAATAGATCACTAATTTAATGCAATTGGTATTACTCTCACGCAATGAGAAGGGTGAGCTAAAGCTCAAATATGTTAGTAAAAAACTTATAAAGCTCGGTACCTTGATTAACACTCGCTGAGGCAAAGTGCAAAATAGCAATTGCATCGCAATCAAGAGTAAGTGTTTGCAATGGTTGCTCACTTAAGTAGCGCTCCATGCGTAAAATATTGGCAATAGGCTCACCAGCTTTAATGTGCCCGCCAAGTGGGGCTAAGTATTCAACCATGCCGCCAATAGGGGCGTAATAGGCAAAGTAGTCATCTAAATTACATGCATAACGGGTCATATTAGCTGGCGTATGCGGTGCGTTTTGTAATACGCCTTTGTGATTTAAGTAACTTAAAATGCTGTTTGCATCGTTTAATGCTTCTTTTAAGTCTATTTTTTCTTGGCTGCCTAGCTCTACAGTAAATGCTTCTACAGGTATTGATAATTCGCGGCCTTGTCCGCTAAGCGCATCACTTAAATGCCACCATGGGCAAAAGTTAGCTTCATCCATAGCGCCGTCAAAATCACTAGGAATAAGCAATACATGTTCAATATTAAAGTAACGTGCGCTGTCGGTTGCATAGGTTGGGCAGTACAGATGCTTGCTTGAAATAGGGCCTGTGTGTAAATCGAGTACTATATCAGCTTGATGAGCGAGCTTTTGTAAGTTAAGCGCAATGCGTTTACCCGTATTGAGTAAATAAGCAGGGCCGTTAAGTTTGCTGTCTACTTCGTCAATAAGTGCCTGTTTGAAGTTACTTTTTAATGTAGCGTCGTCATACTGAGTATGATTTTGTGCAAACTGTGCCACTAAATTTTTATTGTAGTGATACATGCGATTCCAATTAGTGCCCGTAATCGGATCGAACCTGCCAAGGGTAAACTCGCCAGATTTTTGATTACAGCCAATCGGATTTGCATAAGGTACAAGGGTAATATCGCCACTAAGGTTAAGGTGTTTTAATTGCTCAAGCAGCTGAAAAATAACTGCGTTACCTTGCACTTCAGCGCCATGCATATTGGCCTGAATGTAAACACTTGGCCCTGTGCCATCACCTTTTAAACGATACACAGGAATTGTAAGCGGTAAGCCGTTTGCAACTTCCCCTACTACAATGTTCTCTTGGCTAATGTGTGTTGTATTACTCATACTTGTTACCTTAAATAATGGCTGGCATTTTCGGCTTGGCGAACACAGGTAAGTGTACCGTTTTGCAAGGTGTACTCAGCAGCTAGCTCATGGCATAAAAAATACGGCATACTTTCGGTAAAGCCGTAAGCACCGCATTGGCTAAACACTAGCCAGTCGTGCTCATTTAAATCGCTTGGTAAGTTATGTTCACCCAAGCAATCAAGCGCTGTACAAAGTGGGCCGTATAAAGTGACCGCTTGAGTTTTAGCACTGGATTCACGCAGTAATGCAGCAGGAAAGTCTTGGCTGGTAACAGCAGGGCGTAATAAGTGATTTATACCGCCGCTTAAAATTACTTGCTGTTGATTATAGTTTTGTTTGCGCTCTACTACTGGGTTTGCGTAATGACCGCATTCGCCCACGGCATAGCGACCAAGTTCCATCCATAGCTCTTCTACACCCGCATCATTTTTAATTTTAGCGAGCGCAGCAATTAAGTCATCCCAATCAAGTGTTGCTTCGTTTTGTGTATAAGGAATACCTAAACCGCCACCTAAATCTAAAATCTTAAGGCTAATATTTAAATCGCTGGCAAGTTGGCTAAGAGGTGCAATCATTTGTGACCACAAGTCGCTTAGTTTTTGCGTGCTAAGCATGTTGCCCCACTGAAAAATATGCAGGCCGTCAAATTTAAGCGCAGGGTAGTCAGCTACATTGAGTGCTTGCCATTCATTACAACCCAAACCAAACGGCGTAAGGCTGTCGCCGCCCAGTGGGTTTTTTTCACCTTCAGGCCAGCGTAATTGTACACGCAGTAATACTTGTAACTGCGTGTTTTGTAGTTGTGCTTGTTGGTTTAACCAACGTACTTGATTGAGGCTTTCTGCTACGAATATACGCACGCCGCGCTCAATAAAGTGTTTTATTTGTTTAGGGCTTTTTGCAGGCCCTGTGTTGAGCACGCGCTGCGAGCTAATACCTTGTGCTAGTACTTGCTCAAGCTCACCTTTACTTGCTACGTCAAAATTAAAGCCAGCACTGTCTAAGCTTTGAATAATTTTAGACAGTGGATTTGCTTTTACCGCGTACCACAGTTTTACATCGGTTTGCGCAACTAAACGTGCAAGATGCGCGTTTAGTTGATCTAAATCGTAAACAAAAAAAGGTGTATCAAGTTGTTGTGTAATTGTATTTACAGCGGTTTTGATAGGCGTGCTCAAAAAGCTCATTATCGTAAAACCTCTTCAAGTAATAATGATGCATCGCTTTTTTCGTCGCGGTATTTAACTATTAACGCACACGACATGCTTAGGCCTTGCTCGCGCGCCCACTCGTTTGACGCAGGGCGAGAGCCTGGTATTACAATAGCGTACTCAGGGATTGGCTCGCCTTTATCTAGTTGGCGCTCGTTTACGCAGTCGTATACCGGAATAGTTGCTGATAAACGCACGCCTGGGGCAAGTACTGCACCTTTTTTAATAACTACACCTTCAACAATAATACAGCCAGCGCCAATAAATGCGTCGTCTTCTACAACTACTGGGCTTGCACCAATAGGCTCAAGTACACCACCAAGCTGAACTGCAGCACTTAAATGTACGTTTTTACCTACTTGTGCACACGAGCCAACTAATGCGTGGCTATCTACCATTGTGCCTTCGTCGATATATGCACCAATGTTTACATACGCTGGTGGCATAATAATCGTGCCTTTAGCAACATAAGCACCACGGCGAACACTAGAGCCACCCGGCACCATACGTACGCCATCATCAGTACTAAATTCTTGTGGAGCTAAGTTATGTTTATCAACAAAACCACCTGCAAACTCAGTATTAGTGCCATTTTTGAAGGCATCCAAAATGCCTTGCTTTACTTCTACGTTAGCCTGCCATTGGCCGCTTTCGTTTTGCGATGCTGCGCGTACTGCGCCCGATTCTAAATTATTTAATAGTTCTAACCAGCTCATTATAAAAACCTGTATTTAATGCCAAGATAAAATGGTGTTGTTTGCAGTTGTGACGCAATCGGTATGAGTTAACTCAAGGTGTGTTAAAGGTGGACGAAGTTGCGGGCTGCTTAAGCGGCCTTGCAAATGCATCAGTACCTTTACGGGAATAGGGTTTGCGACAGCAAATAGGCTATTAATAGCGCTTGACCACTGGGCAAATAAATTAGGGTGTTGACCACTTAAACTGCGCTTAACAAACTCGTGAGTTTGTTCAGGCCATGCGTTTGCAGCTACCGACACCAAACCTTTTGCGCCAGCTTGAGCAAAATAAGGCATTAGCGCATCGTCGCCACTAAAAATAGCTAAATTAGGCGCCGCTTGGCGGTAAGCTTCAAACTGAGCAATACTGCCGCTCGCTTCTTTTAACGCCCATAAATTTTTATTTTTTTGTAAGTTTTGAATTGTTGCCACTGGGATGCTAACAGCACTTCGACCCGGTACGTTATAAAGCATACATGGGTGAGCGCTTGCATTTAGTAGGCTTTCAAACCAATGAGTTTGACCTATAGCACCAGGCTTTGCATAAAGCGGTGAGCCAAGTAAAAAGCTATGAATTGGTAGTGTATTACAGTAGTTAACCCACTCAATTTGTTGCTTTAAGTTACTACCGCCCACAGCAACCATGAGTGGTACTGTTGGTTTTAGCTGGCATACGTGTTCAACAATGGCTTTTTGCTCTTTTAGCGTTAGTGCTAAACCTTCGCCCGTACTGCCAAGTAGCAAAATACCGTTATGTGCCGCTTCTTGACCGCTAACCAGCTTAGTTAACGTGTTGTAGTCAACATCGCCGTGTTGATCAAATGGCGTAACGAGCGCGGTCCACAGTGAGTAGTCGTTTAAATTGAAGTTGTTGATCATCTCTCACGAACTTATAATTTGTACCAATTTTATTAAAAACGTGATCATTTTAGCGATAACTAATTTAATGCAATTGGTATTATTCGAAGAGTTAAAAAGCTTTATGGAAGGAGCCGCATTAACGTCGTTCGAACTAATAATTCGAAGAGCGAATGGGCTTAAAATAATAGGGCGCACGGCCTTAATATTTAAGACCAGAAGCTCTCCACCAAACTAACAAGCTGCTTTTTATAAGCAGCTATTGGTGACAGTCGCTAGGGTTCAACCTAGTCGCCCGAAATAAACACCTCGCAAAAGTGGTTACTTCTCGGCGTTAATTCCCCTCACGTATGCTTACTGGAGTTTGCGCTCCTAACATACGCTACCTGAATAACGCACCTCTTCTAGCCCTTTGCACCTGTTTATAGAGTAAAACTTACAAACCTGTGCAATTTAAATAGGGTAATTACGGCGATTAAAGCATTTTAGCCGTCTAGGTGTCAAGCGACTAAATACAGATTAATTCATCGAAAAGAGGGGTGGTTACGTATTAGGTGCTTTTCTCGTACACTAGCAATATAAGTAGTGAGGTATTTAATTAGTATGGAAAAATTTAGCGATATTTATAAGCGAGCGGTAGAGCGAAAAGGCTCTGAAAAAATGCTTAAGTTATTACTTGCAAAACCGCTATCTAAAAAACAACTAAGCACGTTAAGTGACGACGATTGGCTTGAAGAATTTACTCGAAAAGTATTTCAAAGCGGCTTTTATTGGTCAGTCATAAATAATAAGTGGCCGGGCTTTAGAGAGGTTTTTTGGGATTTTAGCGTTGATAAGTTATTAATGATGCCACCTGATATGCTGGAACAAAAAGCAACGGATGAGCGAATTGTTCGTAACTATAAAAAAGTAAAAACAATTACCGAAAATGCTTACATGATCCACGAAATAGCAGGAGAACATGGCAGTTTTAGCCAGTTTATCGCTAATTGGCCAACAGACGATATTATTGGCTTGTGGGCGTATTTAAAAAAACATGGTTCGCGTTTAGGCGGAAATACAGGGCCTTATGCGCTGCGAGCACTTGGTAAAGATACATTTTTACTATCACGCGATGTAGAGAATTATTTGCGTGCCCATAAAATTATAGACGGCGGCTTACAAACTAAAAAGTCACTAAATGCAGCCCAAGCTTTTTTTAACGAAATGCAAAAGCAAAGCGGCTTAAGTATGCAAGAGTTAAGCTTAATTGTTGCTTATGGCGTAGGTGACAACCGTGTTGGTATAAGTCAGCAATAATAGGAATTACCATGAAATTAGTGCCAAGATACACAGATATTGCGGAAAACTTCGCAATAGAAGATTTCCCTGCAAGTGTCGCCTCTCCTCAGCTATTACTGTGGAACGAGAGTTTAGCAAAACAATTTAATATTAACGTTGCGGCTGATTTGTGTGCCAGCACTTTTAGCGGTAACGAAAAACAGGCGATTCCTGCAGTAGCACTTGGTTACTCTGGGCACCAATTTGGACATTTTTCACCACGCTTAGGCGATGGACGAGCGCACTTACTGGGCGCTATTAGTGATGATGAAAACCAGTTATGGGATATTCAATTAAAAGGCTCTGGTGCTACTCCTTACTCAAGAGGTGGGGATGGACGTTGCGCACTTGGCCCTGCTATTCGTGAATACGTAATGAGCGAAGCAATGCATGCGCTGGGAGTTAAAACCACACGCTGCTTAGCGGTTGTTGGTAGTGGTGAAACGGTTTATCGTAATCCGCCACAAGCAGGGGCTATCGTTACGCGTGTAGCAACGAGTCATATTCGTGTTGGTTCATTTCAATATTTAGCGACGCAAGGCGATGTTGAAGGGCTTAAAAATTTAGCCGATTTAGCTATAGAGCGACACTACCCAGAAATAACCGATACAGGTTCGCAGCGATATTTAGCATTTTTAGGCGCTGTGATTAAAAACCAAGTTAAGCTAGTTGTGAGCTGGATGCGTGTTGGCTTTATTCACGGAGTAATGAATACAGATAATACGCTAGTTAGCGGAGAGACCATTGATTACGGCCCGTGTGCCATGATGAATAGCTTTGATTTTGATACTGTATTTAGCTCTATAGACAAACAAGGCCGCTATGCATTCGGTAATCAACCTAATATAGCTAACTGGAACTGCGCACGCTTAGCTGAGAGCTTAATACCACTCATTAGCGATGATGACGAGCAAGCGGTTTCATTAATGACGCCATTTATTAATAGTTTTGCTGAGCAGTTTAATACTGAGTTTACGGCTATGTGGGCACAAAAACTGGGTTTAAATGAATCTAGCGATAGTAGTGGCGAGTTAATAGCAGAGTTGTTAACGCTATTAAAAGATAATCAGCTCGACTACACCAATACCTTTGATGCGCTTACTGAATCCTTAAAAGGAGAAAAAAGCGTACCTGAGTCGCTAATTGAATGGAGAGCTAGGTGGGTAAGTTTAACTGACGATAATAGTTATGAAGTAATGAGAGCGGCAAATCCTCGTGTTATACCGCGAAATCATGTGATCGAAGAAATAATTGCACAATATAACGCTACAGGATCCAGCGAGTTACTACAGCGCTTTATAAAAATAGCCGGTAATCCATACTCTTACGGTGAAAAGTTATCAGAATTTTGCTCTCCACCGACGAATGATAATGACTACCAGACTTTTTGTGGTACTTAATACTTAACTTTGAATATAACCGCATGATTAAAAAGAGTCATTTTTTAATCAAACATGCGCATATACCTAGGGGAATGCTAATTCTGGTGGTATTATGCGCACAATTAAAACCAAGCAATATTTCTTTGCATTTATAAGTGCATTCAATTTAATTGCTCTTACATTCCTTGCTAAGTACTAATTTACAAAAACCTACTATATTTATTTTTCAATAAAGTTTTAATTTCGCCTATAGTAAGTGGATGTGTGTTGCGACAAGGCATAGAAAAAAGTAATAAACTTTATTTTTCGTTAAGTATTGATTAACAAAGGCTCAGTTAGTCTATATAAAACTGATTGAGCTAGTATCGATTAGCTACAATTTAAAATTGTTCAAATGGGAAGAAAACAATGAAATTAAAATCACTTACAATTGCAATCGCGTTGGCTGCAACTAGCGCATCTACGTTCGCTGCTGATAAAGAAGAAGGTTTCTACATTGGCGCATTTGGCGACTACTATGACGCATCTTGGAAAAACATGCGTGACCAAGCCGGTCTTGACGTAAACGAATCAACTGGCTGGGGTGTTGAAGCTGGTTACCGTTTCAGTGATTACTGGAGCGCACGTCTTGAATATGCAGACATGGATTTTAATGCTTTTGATAAAGTTGCTGGCAACCGTAACAATATTGATGGCGAGCGTTACGGTATTGATGCTCTTTACCATTTAGACGGCGGTCCTTTCTATGGTCTTTTCGGTATTAAAGAAATTGACGTAGTTGATGACAACACATTCTTAAATGCAGGTGTTGGTTACCAACATTTCATTACAGATGGCTTATTTGTAAATGCTGAAACAGCTGTATATCAAGGTCTTGACCGTGGTTACACAGATGTTGGCGCTAAAATTGGTATTAACTACTTATTTGGCCAAAACTCTGCTCCTGTAGAGCCAGTAAAACCAGCTCCAGAGCCTAAAGTAGTTGAAGTAGCTGTAGCTCCTGTAGACAGCGACAACGATAACATTCTTGACGCAGATGATAAGTGTCCTAACACACCTATGACTGATGCTGTAGATGGTACTGGTTGTACTTTATATGAAGATAAAGAAGTAACAGTAAGCTTATTAGTGACTTTCCCTAACAATGCTTCTGCAGTATCTACTCAATACTTAAATGATATTGAAAAAGTATCTGCATTCTTAAAAGAGTACCCAGATACAACAGTACTATTAGAAGGTCACACTTCTGCTGTAGGTAAAGCAACTTACAACAAATGGTTATCTAAAAAACGTGCTGATGCTGTAGCTAAGCAACTTGTTGCTGATGGTATTGCTGAAGACCGTATTACTACAGTAGGTTTAGGTGAAGAGCGTCTTAAAAATGATGCAAACACTAAAGCTGCAAACGCAGAAAACCGTCGTGTAGAAGCGCATATCAAAACTATCAAAAACGTTAAAGTTTTACGTTAATTAAATAGTTTGTAATAAAGACCCAGCCAAGTGCTGGGTTTTTTTATGCCTGTAATAAATTAATATTAGTTAATGGTAATGATTCTTACTTAATAAGTATTCATGAAAATAGTTTTTACCACAACCACTATTCATAGTATTTATAATCGGTATAATCAGTTGCGCAACTGGATGGATTTTCATCTATCCATAAAAGCTTTATAATTACGCGTTAGAATACTATAAGTATTGGGTAACTTATTTGCGCCCAAAGCGCTACCGGATACTTTCACGTCACCAAGAGGGCAATATTGTGCTACAAGAATATCGTAAACACGTAGAAGAACGTGCCGCGTTAGGTATCGTACCAGCGCCATTAGATGCTCAGCAAACTGCTGATCTTATTGAATTAATAAAAAACCCACCTGCAGGTGAAGAAGAATTCATTTTAGATTTGTTCATTCAGCGTATACCAGCTGGTGTTGATGATGCTGCTTATATTAAAGCGGGATTTTTAGCAGCTGTAGCTAAAGGTGAAGCTAATTCTCCACTTGTTTCTAAAGAAAAAGCGGCAGAATTATTAGGTACAATGCTGGGCGGTTACAATATCGCGCCAATGATTGACCTACTTGATGACGAAACACTTGCACCAATCGTAGTTAAAGGCCTTTCAAATACATTACTTATGTTTGATGCGTTCTACGATGTTGAAGAAAAAGCAAAAGCGGGTAATACATTCGCTAAGCAAATTATTGAGTCTTGGGCAAATGCAGAATGGTTTACTAATAAACCAGCTGTTGCTGAAAAGATCTCAGTTACTGTATTTAAAGTAACTGGCGAGACAAATACTGATGACTTATCACCAGCACCAGATGCATGGTCTCGTCCAGATATCCCACTTCATGCTTTAGCAATGCTAAAAATTGAACGTGACGGAATTACACCAGACAAGCCAGGCGAAGTAGGTCCAATCTCTCAGCTTGAAGAATTAAAAACTAAAGGCTTACCACTTGCATATGTAGGTGATGTTGTTGGTACTGGTTCTTCTCGTAAGTCTGCAACTAACTCTGTACTTTGGTTCATGGGCGATGATATCCCATTCGTACCAAACAAGCGTGTTGGCGGTGTATGTCTAGGTAATAAAATTGCTCCAATCTTCTTTAATACAATGGAAGATTCAGGTGCATTACCAATCGAATTAAATGTTGATGAGCTTAACATGGGTGAGCAAATCGATATTTACCCGTACGAAGGTGTTGTTAAGAGCCACGGTACTGACAAAGTAATCTCAACTTTTGAACTTAAATCTGATGTAATTTTAGATGAAGTTCGTGCTGGTGGTCGTATACCACTTATCATTGGTCGTGGTTTAACTGATAAAGCACGTACATCACTTGGCCTAGGTCCAACTGATGTGTTTAAAGTACCAACAGTGACAGAAGTGTCTGAAAAAGGCTTCACACTAGCGCAAAAAATGGTTGGTAAAGCGTGTAACGTTCCAGGTATTCGCCCAGGCCAATACTGTGAACCTAAAATGACAACTGTTGGCTCGCAAGATACAACAGGTCCTATGACACGTGACGAACTTAAAGACTTAGCATGTTTAGGTTTTTCTGCAGATTTAACAATGCAGTCTTTCTGTCATACGTCGGCTTACCCTAAACCAATCGATGTAAACACTCACCATACGCTTCCTGATTTCATCATGAACCGTGGCGGTGTGTCACTTCGCCCAGGTGATGGTGTAATTCACTCATGGTTAAACCGTATGTTATTACCAGATACTGTAGGTACTGGTGGTGATTCACATACACGTTTCCCATTAGGTATTTCATTCCCAGCAGGTTCGGGTGCAGTAGCATTCGCAGCAGCTACAGGTGTTATGCCTCTTGATATGCCTGAGTCAATTTTGGTTCGCTTTAAAGGTGAAATGCAACCAGGTATCACTTTACGTGACCTTGTACATGCAATCCCTTACTTCGGTATTAAAGAAGGTTTATTAACAGTTGAGAAAAAAGGTAAAATTAACGAATTCTCTGGTCGTGTACTAGAAATTGAAGGCGTTGAACACCTAACTGTTGAGCAAGCGTTTGAACTATCAGATGCATCTGCAGAGCGTTCTGCAGCAGGTTGTGCGGTTAAACTTTCTAAAGAGTCTATCGCAGAATACCTAGAATCAAACATTGTTATGCTTAAATGGATGATCTCTGAAGGTTACGGCGATGTACGTACTATTGAGCGTCGTATTACTGCAATGCAAGATTGGTTAGCTAACCCAGAACTAATGGAAGCTGACGCTGATGCAGAGTACAAACATGTACTTGAAATCGATTTAGCAGATATTAAAGAGCCAATCCTTTGTGCTCCAAATGACCCAGATGATGCACGTTTATTATCTGATGTTACTGGCGAGAAAATCGACGAAGTATTCATCGGTTCTTGTATGACTAACATCGGTCACTTCCGCGCAGCAGGTAAGTTACTAGATGGCTTTAAAGGTCGTATCCCAACTCAGCTTTGGGTTGCCCCGCCAACTAAGATGGATAAAGATCAGCTTACAGACGAAGGTTACTACGGTATCTTTGGTCGTGTAGGTGCACGTATCGAAACTCCAGGTTGTTCACTATGTATGGGTAACCAAGCACGTGTTGCAGACAAAGCAACGGTTGTGTCTACCTCTACACGTAACTTCCCTAACCGTTTAGGTAATGGCGCGAACGTATTCTTAGCTTCAGCAGAACTTGCTGCAGTAGCGGCTATTTTAGGTAAACTACCTACTCCAGCTGAGTACCAAGAATACGCAGCGAAGATTAATGCAACGGCTGCAGATACTTACCGTTACTTAAACTTCCACCGTATGCCTGCTTACACTAAAAAAGCAGACAACGTGATTATTCAACAAGCTGTATAACTTTTAGAGTTTGTTTAAAAACCCGCTTCGGCGGGTTTTTTATTGGCTAAAATAAATATTAGATAGTTCATGCTTCTTTTTTTGTATTATTGTATTAACTCTAGTCTTAAATTGCTTTTAAAGTAATTAATCGCGCAAAAATTCCTATCAAAATGCATTAAAATCCTTATCAATATTCTCATTATTTTAGGCGAGATTTTATGACAGCATTAAACAACCAGAATTTATTGCAACTACGTTTTGTTAACCAAGCAAATATTGATTTGGTTAAACCTTCTTTTGATAACCTTCCTGCAAACCTTTATGCAGATGGTGCCTTTCGTAAACGTCGTTATTCAGTAGTAAAAATGCAAAATGGTGAAATAAAGCTACAGCAAGCCAAAGCATTTGTTCAAGATGATTCAATTAATACTTTTCAAGGTAATGTAGAGCGTACTTACGAAAATTTAGAGCAAAGTTTACTTGAGTCAGAGGGCATGAAAAGCATTGTAAATGAGTTTCGCCAACTTACCGGTATTGATGAGCAGCGTGATATTGAAATTCATCAGTTCCGTATGCTTGCCATCGATAGCGATACACCTGCAGCGCCAGAAGGCGTGCATCAAGATGGTTTTGACCATGTATGTATATGCGGTGTTTCTCACGAGAACTTAGAAGGTGGCGAACTGCTTGTATACGAAAACAAGCAAGCTGAGCCTTGTTTTAAAATGGAAATAAAAGACGGCATGTTTGCATTAATAAACGACCGTCAAGTGTGGCATAACGCAACACCTATGAACAAAATTGATGCTAGCAAACCAGGTTACCTGGATTGTTTTGTATTAACGTCTTAAGGAAGTTAGGCATGAACATAACGCAATTACGTGAGCAGTTTCCAGCATTAATGCAGAACGTTGATGGTAAATCGCCAATATTTTTAGACGGACCAGGTGGCTCGCAGGTACCAACATCGGTGCTTACTGCGATGACAGCTTATTTAGGTCATTATAATTCGAACTTAGGTGGCGCGTTTTTTTCAAGTGATAAAACGGTTGAGTTGATGGCGAATGCGCGCCAAGCCGCTGCTGATTTACTTAATGCACCTAGCTCACAACAAATTGTGTTTGGTCCAAACATGACCAGCCTTACGTTTAGTTTTAGCCGTGCAATTTCACGCGACTGGCAGGCTGGCGATGAAATAATTGTAACCAATGCCGATCACTTCTCGAATGTATCGTCGTGGCAACAAGCTGCAGAAGATAAAGGCGTTAAAGTCAATACGGCTTTAATTAACGAAGCTGATTGCAGCTTAGATATGGTGCAATTTGAAAGCTTATTAAACAGCAACACTAAGCTTGTAGCGGTCACTTATGCTTCAAATACCACAGGTTCAATTAATAATATTAAACGTATTGTTGAGCTTGCTCACGATGTAGGTGCACTTGTTTATGTTGATGCCGTACATTATGCACCGCACGAACTTGTTGACGTGCAAGCACTTGATTGCGACTTCTTAGCGTGCTCTGCGTATAAGTTTTTTGGCCCGCATTTAGGTATGGTTTACGGTAAAAAAGAACATTTAGACGGGTTTACGCCTTACAAGGTTGAGCCAGCTAAAGACGTAGCACCAGGTCGCTGGGAAACCGGCACGCAAAGCTTTGAAGCAATGGCTGGTTTTATCGCAGCTGTTGATTACATTGCGGCGATTAGCGAACTTGATGATAGCCATTCACGCCGCGAAAAGTTAAGCGTTGCTTTTGCTAAAACTAAGCAGCACGAAATGGCGCTTAGCGAACACTTTTTAACGCGCTTAGTTAATTATCCACGTATTAAGTTATTTGGTATTGATGATTTTGATCGCCTTAATGAGCGTACACCTACTTTTGCTTTAATTTTTGAAGGGCTTGAGCCGCGCGCCGTTTCAGAATTTCTAGGTAAGCAGCATATTTGCGTGTGGGATGGTAATTTTTACGCGCAAGGGTTGTGCAAGCAATTAGATGTGCTTGATAAAGGCGGTGTAGTGCGCATTGGTTGTATGCACTACAACACCATTGAAGAGCTAGATCAGTTGTTTAATTTATTTGATGAACTGCTTGGTTAAATAATACTGATTTTTGGTGCGCTAACTCTTAGGCGCACCATATATTTGTTCTGCACGGTTAAACAGTACCCACGAGGTTAAAATATACTTATCGTTTGATACTGGCTTATTGCCTCTATGAGTATGTGTAAAGTAGCCAGGTGCTATTACCATAGTGCCTTTTTGAGGGGCGATTTTACGGTTTTGATAATAAAACTCTGTTTCACCACCTTCTTCTACATCGTTTAAGTAAAACATAAATAACAACACGCGATGCAAAGCTTCATTGTGCTGTAGCTGCGGATAAACTTCACTATGCCAGTAAGGATAGCCACCTTTGTTTACTTCGTATTTTTGCGCTTGAATATTACCAAGTCTAAAAATTTGCTGAACTAGCAAAGGTAATTGCGGTTTACCCACTTCTTCAAAATTTTCTTGGGTTAAATCGACTACTTCGCCTGTTTTTGGATGATAAACCTTTAAGCCAAACGCCCCAATCATCATAAAAATATGCTCTTCAACATACTTAAAAACATGCTGTGCAGTCGTTTGTTGTATATGTTTTAATTGTTGTGCATATTCGGGGTGATTATTTAAGTGTAGGTCGTGGCTGTCTTTTTTCTTTAAGTCGACACCGCCCGATGTTACCCCTTGTCTTACATGCGGGCTTTGCGCGAATGTGGAAATAAATTCATCGCAAAACTCATCGCTTAATGCGTTATCAATAACGCGTATAAAGTCCGTCATGGTTTACCTTTATATAATTATTATTGGATTTTTATGTTTATTGAAAAAGTGATGCCGCGCTTTAGCGAAACAGATGCACTCGGACACATCAACAATACCGTACTCCCTGTATGGTTTGAAGTCGCGCGTGGACCTATTTTTAAGTTTTTTACACCAGACTTAAATCCACATGATTGGAAATTGATTATCGCCAAAGTTGAAGTGTCGTTTGTAGGCGAATTATTTTATGGCCACGAAGTGACAGTTAAAACCTCTGTAGAGCATATAGGCACTAGCTCTTTTACACTTAGGCAAGAAGCATGGCAACACGATAAATGCTGCGCAATAGGCAAAGCTGTGATGGTGAGGTACGATTTTATTGCTAAATCAAAGCAAGCGCTTAGCATTGACGAAAAAACGGCGCTTAACGAGCATATTTACCAAAGCAGTTAACTTTACGAGGCTTATATTTTACATAAGCCCATACTGAGCTGAATTATTGTAAATATATGATGGCAGCTGTAAATTTTTGTCGTGATTTTTTAACGCATTTAGATTGAGTTGCAGGCTCCAATTATATACTATTTATATTATATATTGTTGCGCCGTTATAACAGGAAATGTTAATTCGGTAATTTGATTGGAGAATGCGTGTGACATCTATTGCCAATAACCAACCTTTACAAGTTATTCAGCTCAGTGATGGTCAAAATTTAACAGCTGAAATTTTGCCATTTGGCGCAATAATAAAAAGCATTAAATTCAAAAAACATGAAATGACGCTTAGCGTTGACGACCCGCAATACTATCTTGAAAACCCATTTTACTTAGGCGCAACTGTCGGTAGATACGCTAACCGCATTGCTGGTGGACGTTTTAGTCTATCGGGTACTGAATATCAGTTAGATACTAATAACGGACCTAATAGCCTGCACGGCGGTGTTAAAGGCTTTAATAAAGTACTTTGGCAAGTAAGTAAACAAACTGAAAGTGAAGTTGAGCTTTATTATTGCTCGCCCGACGGAGAACAAGGTTTCCCCGGGGAGTTGCAGGTTTGGCAAACGATTAGCGCTAAAAACGGCGAGCTTACTCTGCACTTTAAAGCGATAACGAATAAAGAAACGCTCGTTAACTTTACTAACCATTGCTACTTTAATCTTGATGGCAGTGAATCAATTAATGAGCACCTTGTTCAAATTAATACCGATCGTTACCTTCCTATTGATACAACTAGTATTCCACTTAATGAACCCGCTTTAGCTACAGGCACCTGCTTTGATTTTACTAAGCCAGCTCAAGTTGGTGAGCCCTTAAGCGCCGTTCACCCTCAGCTAGAAGCTGGTAATGGCTTTGATCACTGCTATATTTTCAATGATGACAGCAGTTTAAAAACGATGGCTACATTAACTTCGCCACACACGAACGTTAGTTTAACCCTTAAAAGTACGCAGCCAGGCATGCAACTTTATACCGCAAACTTTGTAGGTGCGCCTTTTAAAGCACGGCAAGCTTTGTGTTTTGAAGCGCAAAATTGGCCAGATGCGCCAAACCGGACAAATTTTCCAAAAGCTAATTTATTGCCGGGAGAGGATTACGAACAGGTTATTATTTACTCTTTTTCTGAGTGAATACAGCATTCTAATGTTAATTTAAAGAAAATTAAAAGCAAAAATATAGTGATTAAATGCTATCCATAATTCAGGAAAAGGTTGCACTTTTTGCTGGTTTAAAGTATTTATAATATAAATAGTATTTGAAACTATATGCACTACCACAACGACACAACGACTACACACAATCAGGAGTTTTTAAAAAATGATAATTAACAATAAGTTATCGTTCAACAAGAAAACCGCGCTCAGTATTGCTATCACTGGTATATTGGCAAGCGGAAGCGTTGCAGCTCAAGGCGCTGAAGGCAATACGCCTACAGTAGTAAATGAAGATGTTGAAGTTATCGCAGTAACGGGTATCCGCAGCAGCTTACGTTCATCAATGTTAGATAAAAAAGCATCTAATGTTGTTACAGACGGGATTAAAGCAGAAGATCTTGGTAAATTTCCTGATTTAAACGTAGCAGAGTCTCTGCAACGTATTACAGGTGTAGCAATTGACCGTAGTGGTGGTGAAGGCCAAGCGGTAACTATTCGTGGTTTTGGTCCACAATTTAATACTGTACTTGTTAACGGCCGTCAAATTGCGACAGACAGTGCAGGTCGTGAATTCAATTTTGATGTATTAGCGGCAGATCAAATCACCGGTGCTGATATTTATAAAAGTAATACAGCAACGCTTCAAGAAGGCGGCATTGGTGGTACGGTTAACGTAACTACAGCACGTCCTTTTGATTTTGGCGGTTTACATGTTTTAGGCTCTGTTAAAGGCATGTACGAAAGCCTTTCTGAAGAAGTATCTCCATCAGCATCATTTTTAATTAGTAATACGTTTAACGATGACAAGCTAGGTGTGCTTTTTGCCATCACTAATCAGCAACGAAAGCTTCAAAATAACCAAATTTTAACGGCAGGTTGGCGCGGCGGCCAAACAATTTCTAACCCTACTGATGGTGTACTGTTTGAAAATGCATACATTCCACGTAACTGGGATCAAGTAGTTGATGAGCAAGACCGTGAACGTACAAACGCAAGTTTAGTGCTTCAATATGCACCATCTGACGATGTTACAATTACTGTTGATGGAATGATTTCAAAATTTGAAGTTGATTCGTCAGTGCGTGATTTAGCATCTTGGTTTGAACCAGACCGTGTAGGCAGTGCAACAATTGATGCTGAAACGGGTACGCTTTTAACTTTCTCTCAAGAAGCTGGCTTAGGCGCGCCAAGTGGCGACCCTGCAAGTGATTTTGTATCACACACGCGTAACTCACGTGATGTAACTAACAAAGCATTTGGTATTAATGTTGATTGGCAAGTAAACGAGTCATTAAAAGCAAAATTTGATGTATCTCGCTCAACAGCTGAAAACGACCGTGCAGGTAATGATCGTTTTAACGTAGTGGGTATTATTAACAGCTATACTTTTGACGGTACAGGCAGCATTCCTACCGTACAGCATGATGGCTTTGAAAATGGTTCATTGCCAGATCCAAGCCTAGCGCGTCTTCACTACAATGAAATTGGTAACCAATTTACTGATGAAGATGAAATCACTGAAGTAAAAGCCGATTTTGAATACGTGCCAGATAAAGGCCCAGTAGAGCGTATTAACTTTGGTGCTTATCGCCAAGAGCGTGAAAAATCTAGCTTCCAAATTTTTGGTAGCCAATGTCAATTTTGTGGTTACGGTACACAAGCACCGCTTGATGAAATTGATTTTGAAGCATACACAGCGAGTAATTACTTCCCTGGTTTAATCGATACATTTTATAGCTACGATGGCGATAAAATGCTTGATTACTTAGCCGATCAAGGTTTTCCAGTAGAGCCAACGCTACAAAATAACCGTTACACAATTAACGAAGACATCACTAGCTTATACATGGACTTTACGCTTGGTTTTGACCTAGCTGATATGCCGGTAACCGTTAATATGGGTGCTCGTTACTCTGAAACCGATATTGAAGTTGCTGCTATACAAAGCTTTATTAGCGATGTAGTTCCAACGTCAGATGCGACATTGTTTGCTAACGTATTTGGTCCTGCGACTAATATTGAACAAGGTACTAGCTACTCAAACTTACTACCGTCTTTCAACGTTAAGCTTGAGCTACAAGATAATATGATTTTACGTTTTGCCGCGTACGATAGTATTACTCGTCCAACTATGTCTCAGTTATCTCCTGCGACAAACTTTAACGAACCACGTCGTCAAAACTTAACGGCAAGTGGTGGCAATCCAGCACTTAAACCATTCCAATCAGAAAACTGGGATATCTCTTACGAGTGGTACTACAACGATGCTAACTTATTTAGCTTTGCGGTATTTAGTAAAGAAGTTGACGACTTTATTGTTACGTTAACGGGTGCAGAAACATACGAAATGTCTGACCGTTCGGGCCCTGATTTTGCGTGTACTACATGTACAGACCAAACAGATGACGAACTTATTGGTAGCTCAGAAGTTTACACTGTAAGCCGTCCTCAAAATGGTGAGTCTGCAACTGTAACCGGCTTCGAAGTGGGTGTTACTCACATGTTTGAAAATGGCTTTGGTTTTATCGCTAATGCGACTGTTGTGAATAGCGACATTAGTGTAGGTGATGATACAACTCAAACATTTGCACTTGAAGGTTTGGGCGATTCACAAAACTTAGTATTGTTTTATGAGCAAGACAACTGGCAAGCACGTGTTGCATTTAACAACCGTGAAGGCTTTTTACGCTTAGTTGATAACGGCTTCAATGGTGAACCAGTGAACGTAGAAACGTACGGCCAGTGGGATATTAGTGCAAGCTACGATATTAACGAAAACTTCACTATTTTTGCAGAAGGCATCAACATCACTGAAGAAGAGTTAGTACAAACGGGTCGTTTTGCTAACCAAATCTATTCAGTGGAAGATAATGGCTCACGTTACGCGTTTGGTATTCGCGGATCGTTTTAATTAATGTTTGAGGCGAACTTCTCGCCTCTTGTTTCATTGCAGTACATTAGTGCTAATACCAATTAGGTTAATTTAACAGTAATGTATATTAGTTAACCTAATTGGCTAAAATGGAACCACATTAAATCCAAATGCCCTACCGGGCATTTGTTGTATAAAACGTTATCAAAGATACTCAAAGAGTAGTCCATTATGAATAAAACAATAAAAACAATCGCAGTAATTGGTGGCGGCACAGCAGGATGGTTGAGCGCTGCAATTATAGCTTCGTATCACCAAGGTAAAAATGGTGATGGCTTAAAAGTGATGTTGGTTGAATCGTCAGATATTCCAACAATTGGTGTAGGTGAAGGTACCTGGCCCACGATGAAAAACACACTTCAGCAAATAGGTTTGCGTGAAGTTGATGTATTTAAAGCCTGTAACGCTACCTTTAAGCAAGGTGGTAAATTTGTAAATTGGACGCACGGCAACAACGACTTTTACTACCATCCATTTACTGTACCGCTAGGCTACGGCCGCATAGATTTAGCCCCTTATTTAGATAATGTTGAAGACTTTGCACAGCAAACTAATTTTCAACATGATATTTGCGAAGCAAGCTTAGCCCCAAGAGGTATAGCGCAAGGTGAATATCAAGGTAACTGTAATTACGCTTATCACTTAGATGCCGGCGCTTTTGCAGAAATGCTTAAACAGCATTGTAAAAGTAAGCTTGGCGTAGAGCATATTATTGGTACTGTTGATCAGGTAAAACTTGATGACGATGGTGCAATAAATGAGCTTACTCTAAAAGATCAAACCCGCATTATAAGCGCCGATTTATTTATAGACTGTACTGGTTTTTCATCATTGTTATTAGGCCAAGCGCTCAACGTACCGTTTAAAAAAATGGACCACGTGCTATTTAACGACAGCGCACTGGCGATGCAAGTTCCTTACGATGAAAACGATGACTCCTTAGCCAGCCATACCATAGCAACAGCTCAAAACGCTGGATGGATTTGGGATATAGGTTTAACGCATCGCCGTGGTGTAGGGCATGTTTATTCAAGCAAATTTTTATCAGACGATGAAGCAGAGCAAAACTTACGAAACTATTTAGGCGATGCAGCAAACGGTTTAACTGCCCGTAAAATTAGCTTTGAGTCGGGCTACCGTGAGAAGTTTTGGCATAAAAACTGTGTTGCAGTGGGTATGTCAGCAGGGTTTGTAGAGCCGCTTGAAGCAACCGCTATTATGCTTGTTGAAATTTCAGCACGCTTTGTAGCAGAGCATATGCCAGCAGATACACAAGTAATGCCTATTGTAGCTAAACGCTTTAACGAGCAAATGGACTACCGCTGGCAGCGCATTATCGACTTTTTAAAGCTCCATTACATGCTAACCAAGCGTCCAGAACCTTACTGGCAAGCGCATGTACATCCGGACACTATTCCACAAACCCTGCAAGAAGATTTACTGCTTTGGGGAAGCCGTGGCCCGCTTATTCAAGATTTTCATGGCGCATTAGAGTTATTCCCAGCCGCCAGCTACCAGTACGTTTTATATGGTATGGGCTTCAAACCAGACTTTACTAAACAGGCTTATTTGTATTCACAAGACGCTCAAGCCAAACAAATAATTGAACGTAACAGCCAGCTTACACAGCAGATGTTGCAAACTTTGCCGCCACACCGCGCTTATATTGAGCAGTGGTTAGCGGCTAAACCAGTTTAAGGATGTGTAACTATGGCTATTAGTGAACTAGTAAACACCAAACACCAAACATTAAAAATTAACCCTAATGCAGGTGTTGAATATGCAAAAACGCAGCATTTAGTTAATTTAAGAGCTAACGAAGTGGCAAAAGCTGCATGCGACTTACCTATATTTTTAGCGCGAAATGCGCAAAACGGCAGTTATACCGTATCGGGTTTAACAAGCTTTAGTGCTGGGCAAAGTTTATTGGTTAATAACAACCAGTGGCAGGCGCTTTACACACCGGTATGTATACAAACTCACCCTCTTTATTTAATGACCCGTGAAGCAAATAGCAGCGACTACTTTATTGCGATAGATGATCAAAGCTCAGCCGTAAATACGCAGCAAGGCGAGGCACTATTTGATGCTAAAGGTAAGCCAAGCTTATTTTTGAATTCACAGCAAAAGCTACTTGAGAGCGATTTAAAAAATGATTATCAAACGTATCAATTTACCCATGAAGTAGCGCGCTTAGGGCTTATTAAAAACATAGATATTATATTGCAGTTTGAACAAGGCGAAACCCAAACTATTCAAGGTTTGAGCACAGTTGATGAAGACAAACTGCAAACTTTAGATAGCGATACCGTTGCAAACTTACACAAGCAAGGTTACCTAAGTGTGCTTAACAGTATGCTTATTTCACTGTTTCAGTTAAATGCATTGGTAAAGCTGCACAACCAACGTCCCGAACTTATGCCTTTAAAGCAAATTAAGTTAGAACTAAGTCGAGATGCGCACGCGCTGTAGCGTGCACTTTTTTATTACACAGACATTGCGCGTAACGCGTAGGAGACACACACATGTCAGATAACATTTTACAGCTGGTGGTTTTTGTTTTTGTCACCGCTTTAATTGGTGGCCTTACTTATTGGAAATGCCGAGGCCAAAATCGTAATAACGGACAAAGCCAAACCAAAGAGTATTTTTTAGCGGGCGGTGGCCTTACTTGGATGTTTGTTGCAGGTTCAATAACACTTACTAACTTAAGTACCGACCAACTAGTAGGTATGAATGGTAACCAAATGGCTTTGCTTGTTTGGTGGGAGCTTGCGGCGATTATTGGCTTAATTATTTTAGCTAAAGTCTTCATTCCTGTTTATTACAAATACAATTGTACTACCACCACAGAGCTTTTAGAAAAACGCTACAACAACAAACATATTCGCGCTGTTATTGGGGGATTATTCTTTTTAGGTAATGCACTTATTTACATGCCAGCGGTAATTTACTCAGGTGCGCTATTTATGCAAACCATGTTTAAGGTTGATATTCCGCTAATGTATATTGCCACCGCATTTGCCATTGTAGGTGCTATTTATGCGTTTTTTGGTGGTCTACGTGCAGTTGCAGTGTCTGATACATACAACGGTTTACTGGTACTGGGTATGGCTGTTTTAGTGGTATTTTTAGCACTTAATGCGATTAATTATGACTTTACGGGTATTCCTGAGGAGCGCTTAACACTCATAGGCGATGCTGACTCACCTATTCCGTGGCCAACACTTTTAACCGGTATGATCTTTATTCAAATGTATTACTGGGGTACTAACCAAACAATTACGCAACGAGCAATGGCTGCTCCTAATGTTAAAGAAGCGCAAAAAGGTATATTTGCCGCAGCGGGTATTCGTTTTTTAATCGTTCCTGCAATTGTGGTATTACCGGGTATTATTTCGTTCAAACTTTACGGCGATATTGGCGACGCTGCTTATGGTCGAATTGTGGGTGATGTAATGCCAGCATGGTTAACCGGTGTGTTCGCTGCGGCGATGGCCGCGGCAGTGCTGTCTACTTACAACAGCTTATTAAATTCAGCTACAGCACTATACGTGTGTGACATTCACGAAGCTTACTTTAATAAAGAGCCAAGTGTGGTAAAGCTAAGTGGTTACGTAACATTGCTACTAACAAGCTTAACATTGGTACTTGTACCAATTTACCAGCAAGCCGATAGTATTATTAACTTGCTACAGCAATTAAATGGCTTATTAAGTATGCCTATATTCTCAATTTTTGTAGTGGGCTTATTATTTAAAAATGTTGATGCACGTGCAGGTATTGCAGCAGTAATTTTAGGTGTTGTAATGTACGGCATGCTTACGTTTGCAAACTCACCACTACATACTGACATTCATTACATTCACTTAATGCCAATTACACTGATTGTATGTGTAGCTTTTGCGTTAACTGTAAATAAAGTAGTGTTTGGTTTAAGCGCGCAATGGGCAGGTAAAACACCGGCACTTGATGACGCAGGCCAAGCACAAGTACAAAAATAGATTATAAATAGTTTAAGCTGACAAAATCGGTCATGGGGAAACTCTGGCCGATTTTTTTATATGTATTAAAAGCAACATGAGAACTTCAAAGCGAAGGTTAGTTTAATACTTTTTATTACAGTGGTACTTCCAGTGAGTTTATCTGACTATTTGCGATGTAAAGACTATCAAAACCTAATTTGTATGATATATACTATTATTATTGAGAGTCACCATCTGATTGATAGATTGTGGCTCAAGCAAAGAGATGCATTTAGTAAATAGTGTAGCTTACTAATTTTCGTTATATTTATAACTCACACAATGAACAAGAGGATAGGAAAATCATGGCCGACACTAAATCATTTTATCGATTAGACAGTGTAAACAGCACCGTTATTTTCGACTGCCAGAGCAAAACACCGGCATTACTGTACTTTGGTAAACGCCTATCTGAGCAAACAACTGAAACAATGCTTACTCAGCTCGCAACTCGTCAAGAAGTAAAATGTGCCGTGGTTGAAGAAGCGCCTATTTCTCTATCTCCTTTATTAGGCGAAGGCTTTACTGGCGCGCCAGGCCTTGAACTTGTAAACGACTCAATCGCATGGTCAGTTGGGCCAGAGCTTCAAGAAGTGCGTCGACCTTCAAGTGCGACCGTTGAGTTTGTAAGTGTAGATAAACTTCGTGGTATTGAAGTAGTACACAGCATCACGCTTGATAAAAACACTGACGTATTGAGCGCACATACTGTATTAACTAATTTAGGTGATTCGCCATTAAGTGTTAACTTTTGCGCGGCGCCAACATTTCAATTACCAGATAGCGTAAGCAAAATAGTGAGCTTTGAGGGTCGTTGGTCAAACGAATTCCAACGTCAATCGGTTGATTTAGTGCTTGGCAGCTTTGTACGTGAAAATCGTAAAGGTAAAACATCACACGATGTATTCCCTGGCTTATTAGTGCATAACGAAAATGCAGGCGAACAACACGGTGAATGTTACGGCTTTCATTTAGGTTGGAGTGGTAACAATAAACTACGTGCAGAGCTTTTAGCTGAAGGGCGCCGTTATGTACAAATGGGCGAGCTATTACTTCCTGGTGAGCTTACACTTGCTAAAGGCCAAACGTATCAAAGCCCGAGCATTTATGGCTCGTTTTCGAGTGAAGGTTTTAGTGCGCTTTCTCGTAATTTTCATCGTTTTGTTAAAGCTAATTTACTTAGCCAAGCACAGCGTGAAAAAACACGCCCTGTGCATTACAACACATGGGAAGGCATTTACTTTGATCACGACGTAGACACGCTTAAGCAACTAGCCGACAAAGTAGCGCCGTTAGGTATTGAGCGTTTTGTACTTGATGATGGCTGGTTTAAAGGCCGCCGTGGCGACAATGCTGGCTTAGGTGATTGGACAGTAGATTACAAAATTTACCCCGATGGCTTATCGCCAGTCATTGATCATGTTAATAGCTTAGGTATGGAGTTTGGTATTTGGTTTGAACCAGAAATGGTCAACCCTGATAGTGATTTATACCGCGCACATCCTGATTGGGTATTAGGCTCAGAAAACAACGAACAGTTAAGCTTTAGAAATCAGCTGGTACTTGATTTAACGCGCTCTGAGGTTGTTGAGTACCTATACAAAGCGATTGACGATATTTTAGTTGAATACCCAACTATTAAGTACATTAAATGGGATATGAACCGCGATATTAACCATGCGGGTAATTTTGATGGTAAGCCAGCAGTGCATCAGCAAACATTGGCACTGTATCGTTTAATTGACCGTATTAAAGCGGCGCACCCAGGGCTTGAAATAGAAAGCTGTTCGTCAGGTGGTGCACGTGTAGATTACGGCGTACTTGCTCACACAGACCGTGTATGGACGTCAGATTCAAACGATGCGCTTGATCGCCTTGAAATACAGCGTGGATGTTCGTTCTTTTTCCCATCGTCGGTAATGGGTGCACACGTAGGCCCACGCGATTGTCATATCACAGGGCGTAATGTAAGTATTGAAATGCGTGCTGCGGTATCAATGTTTGGCCACATGGGTATCGAAATGGACCCACGAGAGCTGACCGATCACGAATACAATGCACTTAAAGCGGCAATAGCACTTCACAAAGAGCATCGTGAGTTTATTCATGCTGCCGATTTATACCGCCTAGATAGCGACGATTTATCAATTAACTTTGGTTTAATCGATGAGCAAAAAACAAAAGCGTTATTTGCTTATAACAGCGTTCGCGAAACACCGCGTACAGCGCCTAATAAGCTTCGTTTTGTTGGCCTAGATGCTGATGCGCAGTACACACTTAATTTAGTGTGGCCGGTAAAATTTGAAGAGTATCGCCCATCTTCTATTGCTGCGGTAAATGGTCAAACATTTACCGGTGAAGCGCTAATGCAGTTTGGTTTACAAATGCCAATTTCATTCCCGCAAACATCGCTTATATTTGAGCTTAACAAAGCTTAAATTTAACTAAGAGCAGTAAAGGGTGAAAATCGCTTTTATGCTGCTCTATTGAGATATTAGTAGTCAGCTTTATATTGTTTAGAGCTGACTTTTTTATATCCTTAGTAAGCTAATTTAGTAAATTAACTTAGTAAACTCAAAAGTATAGAAAATAAAGTGGTTACGCTTGCGCGTAATTTTGCTTGTTACCCAACCAACGTTGAATTAGTGGGTCAACAACCTCTGGATGTTGCTTAAGCATTTGCTGTGCAATTGGCCTTACTTGATTAAGTATGTGCTTATCGCGGGTAAGATCGGCAATTTTAAACTCGGCTAACCCTGTTTGTTTTGTACCGAGTACTTCACCAGGGCCACGAATTTCTAAATCGCGCTCTGCTATCACAAAGCCATCGTTACTATCGCGTAGTACACCTAATCGCTTTTGAGCGGTATGAGACAGTGGTGCGTGGTATAAAAGCACGCAATGCGATGCAGTAGCGCCACGGCCAACTCGCCCACGTAACTGATGCAGCTGTGCTAAGCCTAAGCGCTCAGGGTTTTCTATAATGATTAAGCTCGCATTAGGGACATCTACACCAACTTCAATAACCGTAGTGGCTACTAAAACATGTATATTACCTGCTTTAAACTCGCTCATAATGGCTTGTTTTTCAGTTGATTTCATTCGCCCATGTACTAAGCCTACGTTTAGCTCTGGTAGCGCTTCTTTTAACTGCAGTGCGCTGTCTTCGGCGGCTTGGCATTGCAGTACTTCAGATTCATCAATAAGTGTACACACCCAATAAACTTGGCGGCCTTGCTCGTTACACGCTAATTTAACGCGGGCAATAATATCGTCTCTGCGAGTATCAGGAAGTGCCACTGTTGTGATTGGCGTACGCCCAGGTGGCAGCTCGTCAATCACAGAGGTTTCTAAGTCGGCATAGGCGGTCATGGCGAGCGTACGTGGAATGGGTGTTGCGGTCATGACTAGTTGATGAGGGTAACAATCACCAAACTTACCTTTTTCACGCAGTGATAAACGCTGGTGGACACCAAAGCGGTGTTGTTCATCAATAACGATAAGCACTAAGTTATTAAACTTAACTTCATCTTGAAATAAGGCGTGAGTACCTACAATCATTTGCGCTTCACCAGAGGCTATTTTTTCAAGTGTTGCTACGCGCTCTTTGCCTTTTGTTTTACCGCCAAGCCAAGCAACTGTTATACCTAGTTGATTAAACCACGTTGTAAAATTAACACCATGTTGCTCTGATAAAATTTCAGTAGGAGCCATTAAAGCGACTTGAAAGCCCTGCGCAATGGCTGTTAGTGCACTAAGTGCTGCTACTAGGGTTTTACCAGAGCCTACATCGCCTTGTACTAAACGCATCATGGGATACGCGTGTTGCATGTCACCTTTAATCTCAGCAACTACGCGGCTTTGCGCATTTGTGGGTGCAAAAGGAAGTTGCTCTAAAAATTGGCTTTCTAATGTGTTTACCGGATTTAATGCCACGGCTTTAACTTGTTGCCCTTGCTCTCGTACTTTTAATAAGCTGAGGTTTTGAGCAAGTAACTCCTCAAATACAAGGCGCTGTTGAGCAGGGTGAGTACCTTGCTCTAATGCAGTTACATCAACATCATTTGGTGGGCGGTGCAGTAATAATAGTGCGTCACTTAGCGGCATATTTGATGGCTGCCACTGTGAAGGCAGTAGTTCTTCTACTGAGTATTTATTTAGTAAATCAATAGCCTGTTCGCTTAAAGCTCTAATCGATAGTTGCTTTAAGCCTTCGGTTGTTGAATAAACGGGCGTTAATGTTGTCGCTACCGGCTGCTCGTTAGAGGTATCGTTGATGCTGTATTCAGGATGACTCATTTCAAAGCCAACACGGCCACGGCGCACTTCACCAAAACAACGTATTATTTTACCAGCGCTAAATGCGTTTTTTTGTGCGGCGGTAAAATTAAAAAATCGTAGTGTTAGCCTGCCAGTACCATCATTGATTTGGCAAACAAGCATGCGCCTTTTTCCAAACGTGATTTGGCTTGTTTCAATTGTTGCTTCAACACTCACATGGCTGTGCAGTGACAACTCATTAATCGCGTATAAGCGAGTGCGATCTTCGTAGCGAAGTGGCAAATGAAAAAGCATATCTTGCACAGTTAAAATACCTAGCTTTAACAAACGCTCAGCCATTTTTGGGCCGACCCCTTTGAGCTCTGTAATTGGGTATTGATTTAAGCTAGGTTTAGACAAATTATATCAATCTTATTATTTGTGAATAAGTTAAGTGTACTTACAGAGCTTTAGTCCATCAAGTATGTTTTAAAGCTTGCCAAAATTGCTCGTCAGCGACTATTTCGCCGTTTTCATCAAGTGCAGGATAAGGTAATTTTTTTTGTTTACACTGCCTTGCGATAATAGGGTGGCAGCCTTCAAAGTAGAGTGGATGTTTAACTTCGGCGCTCAACATATCTCTATTATATAAACCAGCCAGCTCACGTTGGCGCTGTGCTTCAAACAATATTAGCGCAGCAGCAACTGAAACATTTAGCGATTGCACCATGCCTTGCATTGGAATAATAATATTTTGATCGGCATATTCTAGGGCTTTTTCTGAGATCCCTGTTTTTTCTTGTCCAACAATAATAGCCGTTGGCTTGGTGTAATCTACTTCTCTAAAATCAACGGCATCTTCTGATAAGTGAGTCGCGAGTATTTGTATTTCTGGATTGCGTTCACGCATTGCAGTAACAGCATCATCAATATTTCTATGTAAGTGCGTCTCTAGCCAGTTTTTACTGCCACCTGAGGTGTTATTAGTTAGCCATTTTTGCTTTTCAGGCCATACAGCATGTACGTGATGACAACCAACCGCATCAGCACTTCGTACTATTGCAGATAAGTTATGGTGTTTGTGCACGTCTTCTAAGCACACGGTTAAGTCTGTTTGACGGCGCGAAAGTACGTCTTCGATTCTTTGGTAGCGAGTTTGCTGCATGGTTATCCTCTTTTTTCGGCAATTATACGAGATTTTTGCAGTTAAGGCATTACCGTACGGCTAATTGGATTTTGTAGAGAAATCAGTGTTTCTGTTGATTGAATGGCTTCTATTGCTTGTATCTTATTAATCAGCACATCTTGTAAGTGATCAATGGACTTTGTCATTACCTTTATAAATATACTGTAGTTACCTGTTGTGTAATAAGCCTCTACCACTTCCTCCAATGCTTCTAGCTTTATAAGTGTTTGTGGGTAATCACGTGCGTTATTTAAATTAATACCTATAAAGCAACACACATCGTAGCCTAACTGTTTAGTATTAATCGTTAATTGGGTGCCTGTAATGATCCCTGCTTGCTTCATTTTTTCAATTCTTACGTGAATTGTCCCTGCGCTTACATTAAATCTTTTTGCTAATTCGGCGTACGCAGTACGGGCATTTTCCATTAATGCATGAAGTATCTGTTTATCGAGATTATCGATTAAATAATTTTCCATTATATTTTTCTCATAAAATTATCGAATATATGAATTTTATACTACTTAATTGATGGTTTTAATATGTTAAAGCTATTTTTGTTATGGGATATTGAATTAATTAATCAAATCGTTACATTAACCTCATTAAAGGCGCTCATTAGGGTGCTTTTTATCAATTAAGCAAGTAACAATAACTGGGAATGAGGCCAATTATTATGAGTTCACACTATGTGCAGCAACAGCAGCAAATAAGTAAAGTTAAGCAATTTTTTTCACAGCAACTAGAAACGCAACTTGGGCTGGTTGAGGTTCAAGCCCCTATTTTGGCTAAAGTAGGTGACGGCACGCAAGATAACTTAAGTGGCCATGAAAACGCAGTTGCTGTAAATGTAAAAGCGATTACAGATAGCCGCTACGAAGTGGTGCATTCATTGGCTAAGTGGAAACGTAAAACACTCGCAACTTATGGCTTTGGTGTTGGTGAGGGTATTTACACTCAAATGAAAGCTTTGCGCCCAGATGAAGATTCATTAAGTCCTATTCATTCTGTATATGTTGATCAATGGGATTGGGAAAAAGTAATTAACGAAACCACAGAGCGTTCGCTGGCAACACTAAAGCAAACTGTTCAATCTATTTATAAAGGGATAAAAGAGACGGAAGCTTTTGTAAGTGAGTCTTATGGTTTGACGCCTTTTTTACCGGACGACATTAAGTTTGTGCACAGTGAAGAGCTACGTAAAATGTACCCTGACTTTAGCGCTAAACAACGCGAAAAAGCCATTGCACAAGAGTATGGTGCTGTATTTTTAATTGGTATTGGTGGCGCGCTTGGTGATGGCAAAATCCATGATGTAAGAGCCCCAGATTACGATGATTGGTCTACGCCGACATGCGAGCAATACATGGGTTTAAATGGTGATATTTTAGTATGGAACCCAGTACTTGAAGACGCCTTTGAAATTTCATCAATGGGTATACGCGTAAGTCCTGAAGTTTTAAAAGCGCAGTTAAGGGTTACTGGAGATGAAGAACGCTTAGAGTTTGATTGGCATAAAGCGCTACTACAAAGTAAATTTCCGCAAACAATTGGCGGTGGAATAGGGCAGTCGCGCTTGGCTATGCTCTTGCTACAAAAGCAGCATATTGGTCAAGTACAAGTGGGTGTATGGCCGCAGCAAACACATGCTGAGGTAAGCGGTTTACTTTAAATGTGAATAAATTTGAGTGCTCAATAGAGCACTCAGTTATTAGCTTGTTTTGAACTCTATTTCAATTTTGTTATTCAAAAGCTTAACGTTGCACGGAGGGTAATTGCGGATTGTTTTAAGTACTTTATCAAAAATATGAATCTCTACACCTGAATGCAAAACAGAATTTACCGCTAAATTAGCGTCGTTAAGTAAATCGTGTAAGTCGTGATCTAAGTTTGAAAGACGTTTTTCTAATTGCTCCGCCTGCTCACAATAATGCTTTTGAGTAGCACCAATTTTAGTAATTAATAGTTTTTTCTTTTCGGCATCTTTCACTAAATCAGTTTTTTCTAGTGCTGCTTGCAACGTGTCTAGCTGTGCATCTGTTTTAGCTAAGTCTTTAAAGCAATTATCAGTATCAGCGGTTATTTCGGCGCCAGAAGCCGCTAGGTTAATAATCATTTTAGCGCCTGATTCATTCCCTATTTCGCCAGCAATGAGGGTCGTTGCATCGAGTATTTCGCCACCAAATATTTTACCCTTAGGTAAGTCGGATTGACCAACTTGCAGTAAGCGTTTAGCTTTCATTACACAGTGGCTTGTTTGGCGATCAATAAAAATATTATTTGCTTCTAGGTAGCAATACTGTGAATGAGAGACGTGAATATCACCTCGTGCAATAAGCTTACAAGACAGTGATTGTTCGTCGGCTTTTTGATGGCCAATAATGCCTTGTTTAACGGTGATGTTTCCGCCTGCGGTAAGCTCTCCTGATTCAACAGTGCCAAATATAGTAATATCGCCTTTGGCTGTTACTTTCATTCCAGGGTCTATATTACGGGTAACAATAACACTGCCTTGAAAGTCAATGTGGCCGCTTTTTACGTTTACATCTGAAATGGTAAAAATATCGTCGACACGCATACCATTATTAATTTCAACCGGAACACCTGCAATAGTAGAGACTAGTTCAAGCGGATTCAGCTTTGATATTTCGGTGCCTTCGCCTGCCACTAATTGTTTATTTTCTCCGGGTTTTGCGGGCAGTATGTCACCTATTACGGTGAAGCCTTCTTTACCAGGGGTTGCTGGTTGTTGGCGAATAAGCACAGAGCCTGGCTCTACGCTTGCAAGCTTGCCAAAGTCGCGCATATCCACGCTGCCATCTTCTTTGAGCTTGGGGGCTTTTAAACGGTCTTTTAAAGTCTCTACGGTTGTTATTAGTTTAGTGGCCAAACCATCACTTGGTAGCCTACCTTTAGCTAATACTCCCTTAACGACAGAACCCGCTGTATGCTCAAACTGTTTTTGCAGTAGCAACTCTAAAAATGCTTGCTTATAGCCACGCACAATTCCTGCTTTAACGAGTTGTTTTTTTGCATCTTCTAAACTTAATAATTTTCCGCCTTGGGCAAGGGTTAGCTCGCCAATGGCCAGCATTTTATCGTCGCTAATTGTTACATTTAAAGTGGCATTGTGTTTTGTTGCTACAACCAGAGTGTGTTGTGTGTTTTCGTTTTTAAAAAAATCATTAATAGCGTCATGATCTATTTTGCAGTCGCAAAAAGCTGACTTTTCGAGAGCCTCTAAAATAAATGCAGCGCTGGGAGGAATATGTTCTTTTACATCAAGTAAAACATTTCCATTGTTGGCAAGCTTAAACACGAGTTAATCCTTTTTTACTACTTAAGTTAAGTTTGTTTTTTAAAACACAACTACAGATTGCTAGAAATTTACATTTGAGTCAAGAAGTCACAGAGAACGAAGTGCTAAGAGGGAAAGAAAGGCTATAGAGAGGCTCTATAGCCTGTAATACTTAATTGGTAGAAGGAAGTTCCATTATTCCATCTATTTCAACTTGTGCACCTTTTGGAAGTGCACGAACACCTAATGCAGCTCTCGCTGGGTAAGGTTGCTTAAAGTATTGGCTCATAACTTCATTTACAGTGGCGAAGTTAGATAAATCAGTTAGATAAATATTTATTTTCACTAAATCTTGAATTTGCCCGCCAGCTTCTTCACATACCGCAGTGATATTTTTAAATACCTGATGCGTTTGCTCACTAAAGTCTTCTGAAATCATTTCCATCGTTTCTGGCACTAATGGAATTTGACCAGATAAATAAACAGCGGTGCCTACTTTAACTGCTTGGCTGTAAGTGCCAATGGCAGCAGGTGCTTTGTCGGTAGAGATAAATGCTTTATTCATGTGTTTCCTATTTTACTTTTTACGATAGACTTTTTGTACATCAGGCATAACGCGAATGCGGCGCATGATGTTAGCAACGTGGATACGGTTTTTGACGGTAACCCCTAAATCTATCACGTATAAATTACTTTCTTTTTCATCGGTGGTAATTTCTACAATATTGGCTTGGGTTGTAGTAACAACATTGGTTAATTTAGCCAGAGCCCCCTGATGATTAATAATTTCAACTCTCAGAGCTGCAATATATTCTTTCTCTGGGTTATCGTCCCATTTTACAACTAAGTATTTAGAGCGCTCATTTTCCCAGCCACGGATGTTTTTACATTCTTGGCGGTGAACGGTCAGGCCCTTACCTTGGCTTACATGAGCTGTAATAGCATCGCCAGGTACAGGTCGGCAACACTTAGAGTAATTAACTAGCATGCCCTCAGTACCAATAATGGTCGCTTTGGCTTGGCTGGTAATATCAGTTAAGTCGTCACTGTCATTTTGTAATAGGCGTTTGGCAATTAACATGCTCATTAGGTTACCAGAGCCAATTTCTACAAGTAATTCAAGAAGCGTTGTTAGTTCGTGCTCCTCAAGTACTCTCGCTATATTTTCATCAGCAATGCTATCTAGTTTGTTTTCACCTAATGCTGAATCAAGTAAGCGGCGCCCTAAAAGCATAGCTTCTTCATGATGCTGGCTTCTAAGGTAGTTACGAACGCCCAAACGCGCTTTACCAGTAACAATAAAGTTTAGCCATGTTGCATTAGGGTGAGCACCTGAGCTTGTTATTATCTCTATAGTTTGCCCTGTATCTAAGGGCCTACTTAAAGGGTGCGGCTTGCGATTAACGCGCGCGCCTACACAGGTGTTGCCTACATCTGTATGCACGGCATAGGCAAAATCGACTGCGGTAGCACCCATCGGTAGCTCAACAATACGCCCATCTGGTGTAAATACGTAAATTTCTTCTGGGAATAGCTCAGTTTTTACATTTTCAATAAATTCAAATGATGAACCCGCACTTTGTTGAAGCTCTAATAAGCTCTGCATCCACTGGCGAGCACGTTGCTGCGAAGTATTACCTGCACCATCACCTGCTTTTTTATACATCCAATGCGCCGCTACACCTTTGTCGGCCATATGATCCATATCGTGAGTACGAATTTGAATTTCAACAGGTATACCGTGTGGACCAACTAATGAAGTATGAAGCGATTGGTAACCGTTTGTTTTTGGTACTGCAATATAATCTTTAAAGCGTGTTTCAATAGGTTTATAAAGACTATGAGCTACACCTAATACACGATAACACGTATCCATAGAGTCAACTGCAATTCTAAACGCGTAAATATCCATAACTTCGTTAAATAGCAGTTCTTTATTAAGCATTTTTTTATAAATACTATATAAATGTTTTTCACGGCCTGACACAGTTGCTTTAATGCCTGATTCTTCAAGACGTGCTTCTATTTCATGTTGGATATTAGTAATAACCTCTTTGCGATTACCGCGTGCTTTAGCAACTTCCGATTTAAGTGCGCGATGACGCATAGGATATAAAGCTTGAAAACCTAAGTCTTCAAGTTCATTTTTAATATCGTGAATACCTAAGCGGTTTGCAATTGGTGCGTAAATTTCTAGTGTTTCACGCGCTATTCTGCGGCGCTTATCTGGGCGCAAAGCGCCCAAAGTACGCATGTTGTGTGTTCTATCGGCAAGCTTGATTAAAATGACTCGAATATCCTGAGTCATTGCCATAATCATTTTGCGGTAGTTCTCAGCTTGGAATTCTTTTTTATCTTTAAAGCTAAGCTTATCGAGCTTACTCACACCTTCAACTAGCTCTGCAACAGTTTCGCCAAATATCTCGGCTAAATCTTGCTGACTAAAATCAGTATCTTCAATTACATCATGCATTAGCGCGGCCATGAGCGTTTCATGGTCAAGATGCATGCCTGCAAGAATTTGAGTTACTTCTACTGGGTGCGTTATGTAAGGTTCGCCACTCGAGCGAGTTTGTCCTTCATGGGCCTCTCGGGCAACCACGTAAGATTTTTGAACCAGCTCTACATCAGCAGCGGGCAAGTATTCTGATATTTTCTTTTTAAGACCTTCAAAAAGATACATTCACACTCCAATGATCTAGGGCCTGTTGACCTTTCAGGATTAAAATTTGTTCAATCTAGGGGCGACTTAATTGCGGCGCGAGGTTTTTAGCCTAGCGGGCTAAGTAAAAATCGAGCAACAAAGAGTAAAGTGCCCCTAGACAGAACCCTTTAGGCAGCGCATGTTTTGCATTTATGCTGCGTTATCGCCTATTTATGGGGAATAACCACACTACATAGGCTCTGCCTTGCCTAAATACCAAACATACTACTGCAAATTTAACCTCGAAAGATAAACAGCCCTAGTGAAGCAAATTAGGTAAGTTACGAATATACGATGAAAAGAGAGGATTGCCAACGGCTATAGTAGAAATACTGCGCCGTTGGCTAAATCAGACCGGGAGGTCGATTATTGGTTGCCACCAACAATAGCAGCAACAGCAGCTAATTCAGCTGCTTCTTGGTGTTGTTGTTCTTCACGGTCAATTAAGTCCATTGAAGAGCTATCAACTAAACCTAGTTCAATTTCACGTAAAGCAACTACCGTTGGCTTATCGTTTTCAGGGTCTACTAGTGGAGTTTTACCACCAACAGCAATTTGGCGGGCACGACGAGCCGCAACTAAAATTAAGTCAAAACGATTACCAACTGCATCTACTGCATCTTCAACTGTTACGCGGGCCATCACAGCACTCCAAAAATAATTTAAATCAAAGACGTAGTTTACTGCAAGCAGCCACTTTCGCCAATAGCCAGTGTTCAATTTTTATCAGTTTTACTTGTCTAAGCCTGATTTAAATAGACTTAAATTATTTAAGCAGGCTATTTAGTAAAACTTGATGGCGTTCTTCTTGCGCTTTTAGGGTTAAGCGCTGAGCCATTACAATCATTTCTATATCGCCAAGCGCGCTCTCAAAGTCATCATTAACAATTACATAGTCGTATTCGTTATAATGTGATGTTTCAGATTGTGCTTTTGCCATACGAGAGGCAATAACCTCAGCCGAATCTTGGCCACGATTATTTAAGCGTTGCTCTAACTCTTCTTTTGAGGGAGGTAGTATAAAAATAGTTTTCACGCTTGGCATTATTTCGCGCACTTGTTGCGCGCCTTGCCAATCAATATCTAAAAACACATCAATACCCGCATCAAGTTGCGACTCAATAGCCTGCTTTGATGTGCCGTAGTAATTGTCAAACACTTGGGCCCATTCAAAAAAGTCATCTTTGGCAATAAGCGCTTTAAACTCATCTGTAGATGCAAAGTGATAATGCACACCATTTTCTTCGCCTGGGCGAGGGGCGCGAGTTGTATGTGATACAGATACTTTCATATCAGCGTGTTTTTTTAATAACGCATTGATTAAGCTTGATTTACCAGCACCTGAAGGGGCTGATAAAATAAATAAGTTACCGCGAGTTTGTGCCATGCTTTTCTCTACCTAAAAATAAACAGGCTTGGATTACAAGTAAACCAAGCCTTTAATTAACTGCATTGTACTTTAATTAGCTCACCTTGCTCAAGTTAGACGTGCTCAAGTGAGCCATGCTTAAATTGAAGTGGCAGTGTTAGACTTTAAATAAAATTGCAATTTAAAATTGCCAACAGAACTAGCCGCTAGATATAAGTATTTGATAAGGTGAACTATCACCTATTAAAGGAGCCTTTATGCTTAATAACACCTTATTTACCGCACAACAAGTAAGAGATAATGAAGCTTTAGCGGCTAAAAATAGTCATTGCGATTTATTTACCCTAATGCAGCGGGCAGGAGAGGCTGTATATAAGCAATGGCAGTTATTTGATGCGCAGCATACATTAGTCATTGTTGGCCATGGTAACAATGCTGGAGACGGTTACGTTGTAGCTAGGCTTATTATGCAATCAGGTAAAAAGGTAACAGTATGCGCTGCTGAACCCGAAAAAACATTAAAAGGTGATGCTGCAAAAGCGCAGCAGCTATGGATAGAAGCGGGTGGGGTGGTTTCTCATTTTACAAAAGATGCTCTTAATGAGTGCGATATCGTTATTGATGCGCTCCTTGGTACTGGGCTTAATAGCGCCGTGCGCGATAATTTTGCGAATATAATTAACGCTGTAAATAACAGTGGTAAGCCCGTAATAAGCATTGATATTCCATCAGGCATTGAAGCAAATACAGGACAGCCTTTAGGGTGCGCAGTACAAGCTACTTCAACCGTTACTTTTGTAGGTATAAAGCAAGGGCTCACAACGACGGCAGGTAAACAACATAGCGGTAAGTTAGTTTTTGATGATTTAGCAATTGGCGATGCGTTTACTTGTATAGCTCAATCATCAGGTACCTTGATAAATATTAATAGCTTTAAAGGAATTGCCACGCGGGCAATCAATAGTCACAAAGGCAGCCATGGCAAGCTTTTATGTGTTGGTGGCAATCAAGGTACTGCAGGTGCAATTAGGTTAAGTAGTGAAGCAGCTCTTAGAACGGGTGCTGGTATGGTAAGGGTGTATACACACGAAAGCTCAATAACACCTATTAGTATTGGCAGACCAGAACTTATGGTAAGCAGTAATAACTTACATCAAGCGCTAGAGTGGGCAAGCTGCGTTGTTATTGGCCCAGGGCTTGGGCAAGACGAGTGGGCACAACAAACATTCGATGAAGTAATGCAATATTGCCAAAACAATAAAATGCCATTGGTTATAGATGCAGACGCCCTTAATTTACTCGCTAAGCAAGCTTCATCGTATATGTTAGAGCAATGCGTACTTACGCCACATCCAGGCGAAGCTTCGCGTCTGCTAAGTGTTAGTACTAGCGACATAGAATCAGACCGTTTTAATTATGCCCGCCTTTGCGCCAAGCGCTATAACGCGACTTGTGTATTAAAAGGTGCTGGAACATTAATAGCTAATGCCCAGCACACGTGGGTATGTGAAGATGGCAATCCAGCACTGGCAGTTGGCGGCAGTGGCGACGTACTCACTGGTATTATTGGGGCATTACTTGCTCAAGGTTTAACTATTGATGAAGCAGCACGCTATGGCGTAACACTGCACGCTAAAGCCGGTGATATCGCAAGAGAGAGAGACGGGCAAAGGGGAATGCTACCCAGTGATCTATTCCCAATTGTAAGAGAGTTAGTTAATAAAGTGACGTGAGTTTAAGCGTCACTCTACATAATTAATTATTAAGCTGTAATAAATCCCATTTTGTACCATGTAGGTCTTCAAAAACCACTACGGTGCCATAGGGTTCTACTCTAGGCTCTTCGTTAAATGTAACGCCTTTAGCAAGCATTAAATTATAATCTCGCCAAAAGTCATTGGTATGTAAAAATAAAAACACACGACCACCCGTTTGATTACCAATAGCGCTCATTTGTTCCGGCGTTGTGGCTTTAGCAAGCAGTAGATTAGTTCTGCTCGAATTAGCTCTGTTTGAACAAGCCCCGTTTGAATTTGGTGGTGAAATTAACACCCAGCGTTTACCATCACCTAAGTTAGTATCCTCTACTAACTCAAAGTTGAGCTTTTGAGTATAAAACTCAATGGCATCGCCGTAGTCCTTAATAACTAATGCAATGCTGCTTATATGCTGTTGAACGTTAGCCATGTTTGGTTTACTCCGTACTATTAAATAAATGTACTTTTTATTATATTAGTTAGCGACTTCGCAGCGTATATGCCCGCAGTATGTAATGTGAATTAACTTGCGAGTTCGTCTTCATCATCGGGTGGATCACCTGAGTCTTCTTTGCGTTTTCTTTGTTCTTGTTTTGCTTTTTGTACATTTTCGTAGGTAGGTGGCGGAATAGGCATCAGTGAAATAAGCGGAAAGAATGCTAAAAATAAATAAGCCCCCTTAGACATACTTTTACCCCACGTGACCATTTTGAGCATAGCCCAAACTACGAATGAAAATAACCCAGTCACAAGGGCAATAAAAACAAAGAAGATGAATATTCCGTTATTACTTAATAAATCCATTTAATATAAATCTTAGTTATACGTAACTTAGATGTGGGTATAAATTAAACAATACCAATGGTTTTTATACTAAAAAGCAAAAAACCAGCCGAAGCTGGTTTTTTATATAAGCGAGGTGCTTAGGGATTGATTACATCGCGTTGCCCTAAATTATTTATATTTTTGATTTTAAATAAGTAAAACAAAATATTATTTACAAGTATCCCGCTTTATGACCCAGTATATAATGAGGTCTACTCAAAAGTTAGCTATCATCGCACTAACACTCATAGCCCATTGTCATGACAAATTCTCTCTCCAATTTTTCCAAATAACCCTCTTTGCGCAGAGTGAAATGGCCGTAATAACCCATTAATAGGAAGTAATTCAGTTTCTGCAATTAGAGACAAAGAGGCTTCATCAGATTCATCAATAATCTCCTCTAAAGCTTTCAACCAAACATTACGCCAATTTACTAATATTGGGGCGTTTAAGTTTAATTTATGAATCGTAAGTCTTGCTTTGGCTTTTTCCCTTCTAGTAGGTAAGCTTTCTTTAGGCACAACTTTTCCTGTTGTCTCATAATGAAAGTAATCACAACAATTTTCTAAGAGTGGTGATATAAAAGATATTTCATTAAACCATTTCAACTTGGCATGCCCGCCAAAAACATCTTTTTTGATTAAATTGTTTGCTTTGATGTCCTTAATTGCTGATGCAATTAAGTTAGTATGATCAAATGTTCTTTGCGGATTAATATTTTTAGGTTCAACATGCTCTATATGAATACCAAGGTTACGGCTAATTTCATAATTTGAATCGTCAATTATTGGAAAAATATTATCTAAACTAATTTCACTATAGCCACATAATCCAAATTGCTCTTCATAGCATAGATTCTTTGTTGCACGTTTTCTCTCTCCTTGAAAACGATCCCAAGCCTTAGTTGCTTGTTCATGAGTTTGTGGAGGCTCCATATGACGACTTTCTAGATGTCTATTTGCAACACCTTTCTTTATTCTCCTCATTCTAATCGCTCCCTGCGTCGCTTAGCCATAGCTAACCTAACCATATCAGGATGTTGTTCGCCTAATACTCCATTTAGCTGTAACTGTAACTTATTTATTTTATTGGCTACCTCTTCGGATTTTAAATCGCCTTGCTCTATCAGTTTCCTATATTTTATAAGAATATCTGACTCTGCGATTATGGGAGTTGGTTCCACCCCCATAATTGTATGCATAACATCAGAATTAGGATGACCATAACTGTCTGCTATAGGGATCGCTGCAACGGCATCACCATAAATATTATTACCTAGAACTCGAATATTGTGTTTATGCACAGTAGATAAGACCTGTGGACTGTGAGTAGTTAAAATAAACTGAATATTTTTAAACGTAGTAAGCAACTTACTTACCACTTGTTGTTGCCAGCGAGGATGTAAATGTAAATCTATTTCGTCAATTAAAACGATGCCATTACCATCAAATGGGTTATCTCTAGATGGATTTAACATGATCATACGTTTTGCTAGATCTCCTACCAAAGCGAGCAGCGACTTTTCGCCTTGTGATAGCTGAAATACGCTAATCATTGCACCTGACTTTTCGATCTTCATATCAATACCACCATTAGCATGTACAATCGAGATGGAATTTATTTCGGGAATAAATGTGCAGATAGCACTGATAACTTGATTAGTCATGTTCAAACAAAGACCGGCTTCACTATTAACTACTGATAGTTCTAGTTCAGATAGCTCTTTCTGTTTTTTTTGACGGTCTTTTTCAAGGTAAGTTAATAGGTTACCGTCGGCCTTAAGAATATCTTCATTTATAGTTTTTAGCTCATCATGCAATTGTGTTATGCGTGCCAGAGGTACTTCGGCCTGTTTTGCCATTTTGTCGCAAAGTATAAACCATGCTAAAAAATTGGTGAAATTTTGTGAATTTTTAAGCGCATCTGCATAACCATCAAATTTAGACCAACTAAGTTTTTCTGCTTTTTTTTCTGCTGTTTTAGATATATCAACTGCTATTTCATTTGCTCGATCAATCGAATAATAGGCAATGACAGGTAAGTTGGATTGATTGTTTACACGATCAAAGTTGCGATAAATATCACCAAGTATTGTAATCGGTGCATGATTAGATTCACCTTTTGAACGCTTTCCTTTCGATAACGTGTGTTCAAAATATTGGCCATCTTCAACAGCTAATAAATTAATAGCCGTAGCAATATCAGCTAACTCATCGACATTTATATCTCTATCATCTAATGAAGAACGCGAGGCGTTTTCCTTAATAATAGTTGCAGCTAAGTATTTTAAAGATTTAGCAATAGCATCGATTATTGTCGACTTACCTGAACCGTTATCACCAACTAAAATGGTTACTTGTGGTTCAAATTCGACACTTATTTTTTCAAACTGACGAAATTGAGATAAATTCAATTTCTTCATTACCAATTTAAAATGTTCAACTGATGCATAAACTTGATCAAAGTAATACTTCGCCTTTATAGCATCTTGCTTAACATGTATGCCTTTCTCATACTTGTTTGCCATTTCAATAGATGCTAAATAATCTCCGCTATCTGCTTTTTCTATCAAGTCTTTCGTAAGTCTAGCAGGAGGAACAAACGAGTTATCAGGATTGTTTTTATTCATGGTTATGGACTCTATCGTAAGCAAGTAATTGTTGGATAACTTGTGACGAATATTTTTTTGTCATTCTGGCTTTAAAGTCAGATTCAATATGATTAGCGAAAGTTAATAAACCACGCAAAGAGAGAATATCTTCTGTACCTAATAAACCAAGCGAAAATTTATGCAACAATAAAGATATATGGCGTTTACGCTTCCGGCCAATTGATAGTAGACCTTGGTTTGTTAATGTAATACCTGTGACATGTCGGTTATGTTTTTTAGAAGTAAATATCGTCTTGACATCATTAATGACAATGCCACCATCTAATTGTTCGCGCAAAATAGATTTGATTTGTTTAGGTATTTTGTACAATACATTTTTCTTATTAGTTGAGAATGTCAGGTCATCTGCATAACGCGTATAAACAATATTTTCTTTTCGGCACAATTCAAATACAATTTTATCAAACCCATACATAATCCAGTTTGAAATAAATGGTGAACTTGGTGCGCCAACACTTAAAATTCGTTTACCCCCTGTTTCCTTGCTTGGACACCAAAAAGCTAAATGCTCAATTAAAAAGGTGTCTTGAGGTGAGATTTTGATACTAAGTTTATCTAGCATACGGACGAACAATGGCGCAGTTATGCTATTAAAAAAGTTTTGAAAATCCATTTTCAATAAATACTGGTTGTGGCAATGTTCCTGTGCATTGAGCTTAATACTAAGACCTTCCTGATAAGCAAATGCACAATGATGGATAGGAAATATGACTTTCATTTGCCTTAATAAAGCATGCTGAGCAACCTTAACCCGTTTTGCTGGATGAGCAATGATGCGTTTACCTGAGGTTCGTTTGGGAATAGCATAAACCTTATACATTTTCGGGGATTCTAAAGCAAAATCAATAACCTGAGTCTTATCTAACTTCAGCTCAGCACATAATGCTTGGCATATATGCATACCCCTTACTCCATAAATATCGAACAAAAAAGCCCAAGAATAAATATACTCTTGGGCTATAGACTCTTTACTTAAGAAAGCGAAGGTCTCGCATTTCTTATTGAGGAACGAGATAATAAATGCGAGGCTTTCGCATTCATAATACCGTTCAATAAATTACAGTCTGGCGTATCGCCCGACTAAGCTGAAAAGCAGCTCAAAAACGCTAAAGAGTTCAAATATAGTAACAGCCCATGAGGGTCGAATCAACAAGCAGAAACACCAAAACTAATGTACGCATCGACTACATCTACATATGAAAAATTCACAACATTACTCCAGTTAAAGTTATCCTTTAGGTGAACGAAATTCAGACAAATTTAACTCAGCAGTACGATTTATTAAATCCAATTTTGTAAGTGTGTCGATAATTAAATATAAATGAGCTTTCCTTTATACTTAGCTACCAGAGAAAAAAGATAGGACATCCATATTGTAAACTCTATAAAAAAACTCTAATAAAAAAATGGGACTCTTTTTAGCAGGAGTTTAAAACAACTATTCAATTTGTAATGGCACAGTAATTTGGCCACCTACTAAGAAAGAAATGTTATGCTACCGGCATACATATATGTGGTTGTAAAGAGAGGGAATCTTGACTTCAAGCATCATATTGCGGGTTTTAATATACTAAAAAGCAAAAAACCAGCCGAAGCTGGTTTTTTATATAAGCGAGGTGCTTAAGCGGTGATGTTTATCACATCATTCCGCCCATGCCACCCATTCCGCCCATATCAGGTGCACCAGCAGATTCGTCTTTAGGGATTTCAGCTACCATTGCTTCAGTAGTGATCATTAGACCCGCAATAGACCCTGCAAACTGTAGCGCAGAGCGTGTTACTTTAGTAGGATCTAGGATACCCATTTCAATCATGTCGTTGTATTCGCCAGTTGCTGCGTTGTAACCGTAGTTACCATCGCCGCCTTTAACTGCGTTGATTACAACTGATGCTTCGTCGCCTGCGTTTGTTACGATTTGACGAAGTGGTGCTTCCATCGCACGAAGTGCAACTTTAATACCGTGGTTTTGATCTTCGTTGTCGCCAACTAAATCAGCTAGCTTGCTAGCAGCACGTACAAGTGCAACACCGCCGCCAGGTACTACGCCTTCTTCAACCGCTGCACGAGTTGCATTTAATGCATCTTCAACGCGGTCTTTTTTCTCTTTCATTTCGATTTCAGTAGCAGCACCTACTTTGATTACTGCAACACCGCCAGCTAGTTTAGCCATGCGCTCTTGAAGTTTTTCTTTATCGTAGTCTGATGTAGCTTCTTCAATTTGTGCTTTAATTTGAGAAACACGACCAGTAATACCAGCTTCTTCGCCAGCACCGTCAATGATAGTTGTATCATCTTTAGTGATAATTACGCGTTTAGCTGTACCTAGGTCTTCAACTGTTGCTTTTTCAAGCTCTAAGCCGATTTCTTCAGAAATAACAGTACCGCCAGTTAATACAGCGATATCTTGTAGCATTGCTTTACGACGATCGCCAAATCCAGGTGCTTTAACAGCTGATACTTTAACAATACCGCGCATGTTATTAACTACTAATGTAGCTAGTGCTTCGCCTTCAAGGTCTTCTGCAATGATTAGTAGTGGTTTACTTGCTTTAGCAACCGCTTCTAATGTTGGCAATAATTCGCGGATGTTAGATATTTTTTTATCTACAAGTAGAATAAATGGGTTATCTAGCTCAACAGTGCCTTTTTCTGGGCTGTTGATAAAGTAAGGAGATAAGTAACCACGGTCAAACTGCATGCCTTCAACAACATCTAGTTCGTTTTCAAGTGATTGACCTTCTTCTACGGTAATAACACCACTGTTGCGGCCTACTTTTTCCATTGCTTGAGCAATGATATTACCAATCTCTTGATCAGAGTTAGCTGAAATAGTACCTACTTGTGCAATTGCTTTAGTATCAGAACAAGGAACAGATAACGCTTTAAGCTCTGCAACAGCAGCAATAACTGCTTTGTCGATGCCGCGCTTAAGATCCATTGGATTCATGCCTGCTGCAACAGCTTTAAGGCCTTCATTAACAATAGACTGTGCAAGTACTGTAGCGGTAGTTGTACCATCGCCGGCTGCATCATTTGCTTTAGATGCAACTTCTTTAACCATTTGTGCGCCCATGTTCTCAAACTTGTCTTCAAGTTCGATTTCTTTTGCTACAGATACACCATCTTTAGTGATAACTGGAGAGCCAAATGATTTGTCTAGTACAACGTTACGGCCTTTAGGACCTAATGTAACTTTTACTGCGTTTGCCAGGATGTTTACGCCAGTTAGCATTTTAGCGCGTGCGTCACCTGCAAAAAGTACTTCTTTTGCTGCCATGTTTTAAATTCCTCTAAATTCTTAAATGTTTATAAACGAAAAGTAGGTTTAGCCTACAATGCCTAAAATATTATCTTCACGCATGATCAGGTACTCTTGACCTTCGATCTTTTCAACTTTTTCAACATATGAGCCAAATAACACAGTGTCACCGGCTTTAACTTCTAACGCTCTCACGTCACCGTTATCTAAAACGCGACCATTACCTACGGCTACAACTTCTCCGCGAGTTGATTTTTCAGCTGCAGAGCCAGTTAATACAATACCGCCAGCAGATTTTGTTTCTTCTTCTAGACGTTTAACGATTACGCGATCTTGTAAAGGACGAATGTTCATGTTTTTTAGTTCTCCTAACAGTTTCTGAACAGTACAGAAAAAAGCTTTTCTAATTTGCATTCATTAATGGGGGTAGAGTGAAAAATTCCAAGAGAAAAAATGATAAATTTTTAATCTTTTCTCTCATACTCGCCATCAATAGTCGTTGGTCGTTCCATTTGCCCTTGCTCTCGTTCAGCATGTTGCTGCCCAGCAAACGGCGATGGCCCTTGTTGCCTACCTGCGCTCATTCTAACAGTTGCTTGACTAGCAAGGCCTGCGGCCAGTTTGTTACGAATTGCAGGCGTTAATAATAGTAACCCAAACACGTCGGTCATAATGCCAGGAGTAAGTAATAATACCCCTGCAATTACAACGCATATTCCGGTAAATAATTCTTTGGCTGGCATTTGCCCTTGCGCCATTTGCGCTTGTACGTTTTGCAGCGCACCCATACCTTGTGTTTTAACCATTTTGGCACCTAAAATCGCGGTAATAACAACAAGTGCAATTGTTGCAAATCCGCCTATCACATCGCTTACTTGAATCAGTAAGGCGATTTCGATAATAGGGATGATGATAAACAACACAAATAAAAATCTAAACATAGCGCTCTCTAAATAATGACACTCAAAAGAGTTGATGAAATATAAATGAGGGTGACTAGGTCTCTTTTCAAGGTTAGGGCATAGGTATAGTCATTTTACTGATATTTAAGCGTCTACACATTGTATCGGCTATCAGATACTATGAAGCTAGACACTGTCCAATAAGAATAGGTTCATAATGACTACGCATTTTAAAATGATTTTTACGACCTGCAAAGACGAAGCAGAAGCACGCAGCCTAGCAAGGGCGTTGGTAGAAAAAAAGCTAGCAGCTTGTGTAAATATTTTACCTAACATGGGCTCTATTTATATGTGGGAGGGCGAAGTAGCAGAAGCAACTGAAGCCAAGCTACTTATAAAAACAAAAGCAGATAAAATGAACGATGTATTTTTAACAATAAAAGATCTACATAGCTACGAAGTGCCGGAGATTCAGGTTGTAGAAGTTTCAACAGGTAATTTGGCATATTTTAATTGGATGGACGAGGTACTGAATTAATGCGTTTTTTCTTTTTATTGTTGGTTACATTATTAACCGTACCCGTAAAGGCTGCGACTAATAATGTGCTTGGTGATCTACTTGGGCCTCCGCAACAGACTTTTTTACCTGTAGACCAAGCGTTTGTTTTTGATTTTGACCAACAAGGCAGTACCTTGTTTGTAGGTTGGGATATAGCACCAGACTATTATTTATATAAAAAGAAAATAGAAATTATCGCCAAAGGTGCAAACATTCAAGTAGGCGACTCTGGCAGTGGCGAAATTATTGAAGATGAATTTTTTGGTAAAACAGAGGTTTTTTTTAACTCCGCGAGTGTTATTAGTAAGCTAAGTAATGTAACCGAAGGCGCCGTGGTTAAAGTTCGTTACCAAGGCTGTGCAAAAGCAGGGCTTTGCTATCCACCAGAAGTAATTAGCATCCCACTTAGTGTTATTAGTGGCGCACAGGTTAAAAATGTAGATCAAAATAGCGCTACCGATGAAGCGGCAACAGCGCAAAGTACATTTGCAGCACTAAACGAGCCAGCTACTGAACCTACAACAAATTCGGATGATACCGAAAAAGAACTCACCTTTACTGAACAGTTAGCAAGTCAGGGCTTAATAACTAATTTACTTATATTTTTTGTTGTTGGTGTAGGCCTTGCTTTTACGCCGTGCGTATTTCCAATGTTTCCTATTTTGTCGAGCTTAATTGCGGGTCAGCAAAACCTTTCAACTAAAAAAGCGTTTGCGTTGTCGTTTGTATATATACAAGGCATGGCAGTTACTTATGCAGCACTAGGCTTAGTTGTTGCGGCGCTTGGTGGGCAAGTTCAGGGGTATTTACAGCATCCATTTGTATTAGTTAGCTTTAGTTTACTATTTGTATTATTGGCTATGTCGATGTTTGGTTGGTACGAAATAAAACTGCCAAGCAGTATGATGAGCAAGCTAACTCAGGTAAGTAATAACCAAAAAGGCGGCAACTACGTTGGCGTATTTTTAATGGGTGTACTGTCGGGGTTGATTGCATCACCGTGTACTACTGCGCCACTGTCGGCGGCGCTCTTATTTGTAGCGCAAAGTGGTGATTACTTAGTAGGTGGTTTAACGCTATACGTGCTTAGTTTAGGTATGGGGTTACCACTTTTATTACTTGGGACATCTGGCGGTAAATTGCTGCCTAAAGCAGGTGGTTGGATGGAGCAAGTTAAAACTTTGTTTGGCTTTGTAATGCTTGTTGTGCCGCTTATATTACTTGAGCGACTAGTGAGCGCCGACATTATATTATTAATGGCTGGTGTGCTTGCATTAGCAACGGCACTTTACCTACATCACTGGCAAAGTAGCCAAACACAAAGCAAGTTAAAAACTGTATTATGGTTTGCTGCAACGCTATTAGTTATGACAGGGTTTACGTTAACTAAAAACTACTTTTGGCCAGTACAAGCTGTGCAAGTAAGCTCACAAAGTAATGAGTTTAAAAAGGTGGCGGATTTAGCTGAGCTAAAAGAAGCCGTAGCGCAAGCGAATAATGAAGGTCGAATGGTTATGGTCGACTTATATGCTGACTGGTGTGTGGCGTGTAAAGAGTTTGAGCATTACACGTTTCCAGATGCCAAAGTGCAAAGTGAATTTAGCCATTATCAGCTAATTCAAGTTGATTTAACAAACAGTGACAATAAAACAATTGAGTTAATGGAAGAGTACACCGTGTTTGGTTTACCTAGTATTTTGTTTTTTAACACCCAAGGTAAAGAGCTAACTACACAACGTGTAACCGGCTTTTTAAACGCAGAAGATTTTGCTAAACACCTTGCTACAGTGCGCGCCAGCGCACAATAATAGTGCAATAGAGCCACTTGGATATACCAAGTGGCTTACGACTCCCTCCTAGTTATTCGTTCCCAAAATAGAGATTGGACCAGTATTTTGCTGCTATTTACATCGAAATCACTATAATAGTTGGTTAACGTGAGAATTTGTTGCTACATTACTTTTTTCTGCTTGCTTAAAAGCGAAAAACTACTTAGCAACCGCTTAACTCATTACTTATAGGATATATCGCGTATTATGGCTGCAAAATTTAACCTTTTAGTTATAAATGGTCCAAATTTGAACATGCTTGGCAAGCGTGAACCGGATAAATACGGTTTTCAAACGCTAAGTGAAATTATGAGCGAACTAACCAGTGCCGCTGATAGTCTAGATGTTGAGTTAGCACATTTTCAAAGTAATAGTGAGCAAGCCCTCATTGAGCGAATACACAGTGCTTGGCAAGCGGTTGATTACATAATAATTAACCCTGCTGCATTTACGCATACAAGCGTTGCATTACGTGATGCATTGCTAAGTGTTGATATTCCGTTTTTTGAAGTGCACTTAAGTAATGTGCACGCACGTGAAGCCTTTCGTCATCATTCGTATTTTTCTGATGTGGCACAAGGCGTGATATGTGGATTAGGTGCAATGGGTTACCACGCAGCATTAAATGCCGCTGTGAGCCGGTTGAAAAACTCGATTTAATTTTAAATTAACACACAAACAAACAGGCGGGTCGTGTAATGGATATTCGCAAGATAAAGAAGCTTATCGAATTAGTAGAAGAATCAGGTATTGCTGAGCTAGAAATCACTGAAGGTGAAGAATCAGTACGTATTAACCGTAACAACATGAGCGCAGGCCCTGGTTACCCGCAATTTGCTCCACAGCAATATGCACCAGCGCCAGCAGCCCCAGCTCCAGTTGCAGCAGCTCCTGTAGCAGTTGAAGCAGCAGCTCCAGCAGAACCTACTGGCCATCAAGTTAAATCACCAATGGTTGGATCTTTCTATGCAGCAGCGTCTCCTGAAGCTCCAGCGTATGTAGAAGTTGGTCAGCAAGTTAAAGTTGGCGATACGCTTTGTATTATCGAAGCTATGAAAATGATGAACCAAATTGAGTCAGATAAAGCCGGTACAGTAAGAGCTATCTTAGCTGAAAATGGCGAGCCAATAGAATTTGATCAACCTCTATTCATCATTGAATAATAGCGTAACCTAAAAGGCCAACTCTAATGTTAGATAAAGTAGTCATTGCAAACCGAGGTGAAATTGCACTTCGTATATTGCGCGCCTGCAAAGAGCTTGGGATCAAAACGGTTGCTGTGCATTCAACGGCGGATCGCGATCTTAAGCATGTATTGCTTGCAGATGAAACCATCTGTATTGGTAGACCATCAGCAACTGAAAGTTATTTAGATATCCCGCGCATTATTGCTGCGGCTGAAATAACTGACGCTGTAGCGATTCATCCAGGTTACGGTTTCCTTGCAGAAAACGCTGATTTTGCCGACCAAGTTGAGCAAAGTGGTTTTGTATTTATTGGTCCAAAAGGTGACACTATTCGCCTTATGGGTGATAAAGTTTCTGCTATTTCAGCAATGCGTAAAGCAGGCGTTCCATGTGTACCAGGGTCTGATGGTCCGGTATCAGATGATAAAGAACGTAACATGCAAATCGCTAAACGAATCGGTTACCCAGTAATCATCAAAGCCGCTGGTGGCGGTGGTGGTCGTGGTATGCGTGTTGTTCGTAGCGAATCTGAACTTATTGATTCAATTGCATTAACACAGCAAGAAGCTAAGCAGTTCTTTGGTAATAGCATGGTTTACATGGAGAAATTCCTTGAAAACCCACGCCATATCGAAGTTCAAGTATTAGCAGATGGCCAAGGTAATGCAGTACATTTAGGTGAACGTGATTGTTCTATGCAACGTCGTCACCAAAAAGTAGTTGAAGAAGCACCAGCGCCAGGTATTACTGCAGAAACACGTAAATTTATTGGTGAGCGCTGTACACGTGCATGTATCGAAATCGGTTACCGCGGTGCAGGTACGTTTGAGTTTTTATACGAAAACGGCGAGTTTTACTTCATCGAAATGAATACACGTATTCAGGTTGAACACCCTGTAACTGAAATGGTTACTGGTATTGATTTAATCAAAGAGCAGTTAAAAATTGCTGCCGGTCAACCATTATCATTCACGCAAGACGACGTTGTTATTCGTGGTCATGCTATTGAGTGTCGTATTAATGCTGAAGACCCTGAAACGTTTATCCCTTCACCGGGTAAAATTACACGTTTCCATCCTGCTGGTGGCTTAGGTATTCGTTGGGACAGCCATATTTACGCTGACTATACGGTTCCACCACATTACGATTCAATGATTGGTAAGTTAATTACTTACGGTGAAAACCGTGACGTAGCTATTGCCCGCGCGCGCAATGCACTTAACGAGCTAGTAATTGACGGAATTAAAACTAATACTCCTTTGCATAAGAGAATTCTTGCAGATGAAAACTTCCAAAATGGTGGTACTAACATCCACTATCTTGAGAAGAAATTAGGATTGTAATTCTAGCCTGTAAAAAGGCGTTTTATCTTAGTTAATAACCCGAGTTATTAAGCTGATTTAAATAATTAAAAATCCGATATCAGGAGACTGATATCGGATTTTTTAATGTCTGTAATTTATACCAATTCGCTTAATTAAATGATCTATTTTGAGGGCGGAAAAACGTGTTGATAGCTAGGCAAAAAATTCGCTATTTAGTTGTTCTAAATGAGAATTTTTTAACGCAGGTAGCGACAGGTTTAGCCCCGCAAAATGATTAAGTATTATTGCGGATTGGTATTAAACCTTATAGGCAATAAAAAAGTCCATAAAATATATTGCAAAGAGTAAATTCGATGGACTCAATATTTATACAATATGTTGAACTAACATTACACTAATTTAGATTCAATTAACTGTAGTGCTTCTTCTAAAATTGTTTCTACTGCTTTTTTAGCGCGCTCAGGATCGCGTGACTTTATAGTCTCTAAAATATCAGCGTGCTTAGCAACGTCTGCGCCCGGTACACCTTTAATATGGTTTGTATAACGAATACTTACTCTAAGGGCTGTACTAATAAACTCAGTTAACTGCACAAAAAAGCGATTGTTACTGGCCACTAATATGCTGGTATGAAAAGCAATGTCGGCTTCTAATGGGTCGTCTAAGCCTTCGTCTGCTTCAGCCATACGGGCTAAGGCATTATCTATATCAGCGAGTTGTTCTGCATTTGCATTTAGTGCTGCAAGAGCGGCCGCTTGTGGTTCAAGGGCAACGCGTACTTGAGTAAACTCTTTTAATAACGACAGTGATGGCTTGCTGCTTAAAATCCAACGAAGTACGTCGGTATCAAACATGTTCCAGCTACTTTCAGGTAATACACGAATACCTTGCTTAGGACGCGATGAAATTAACCCTTTAGCAGAGAGCATTTTTACCGCTTCGCGGGTAGCGCTGCGACTAACATCATACTTTATACATAAATCGGCTTCAGAAGGCAGGCCTTCGCTTACAGGGTAAACACCACGCACAATAGCAAAACCCAAATCGTGGGTTAATTGTTGTGTTAAATTTTGACGGGGTTGGCTTTTCATTGCGCAGGATTCCGAGTTGATATATTGCTTTATTATATATCATATATCATATTAATGTACTTAAGGATATGATATAAACTTTTAATTAGTTAAATATTTTAGCACAGCAATAACAACTTAGTTTGGCTCTTTATACTGTAAATGTAAGTTTATAAAGGGTTTAATTAAAATTGAAAATGCGCTGTATGGAGAGTTGAATTTGAACACCCTAGCTCAATATCATAGTCTTTCTGGTAAAGTTATTTTTATTACAGGCGGTGCATCAGGCATTGGTAGAGCAATGGTTAAATCCTTTGTAAACCAAAATGCAAAAGTGGCATTTATCGATATTGATGATAAGGCAGCGCAATCGCTTATTCGTGATTTACCCAATGCAAAACTATGGTATAGGCAAGTTGATGTAACTGACTCTCATGCACTTCAGCAATCACTTGTGGATGCATGCGCCGCTTTTGGTGCCATTAATGTACTAGTTAATAATGTAGCGAACGATCGCCGTCAAGCAAGCGAAGACGTTACAGTCCAAGACTGGGATCAATGCTTACAAATAAACTTAAACCCTGCATTTTTTGCCTCTCAAGTTGCTATGTCTTTTATGAAGAGCAATGGAGCGGGCAGTATCATTAACTTTAGTTCTATTAACGCTATTATGGGGCAACCTCAAATGGCAGGCTATGTAACCGCAAAAGCAGGCCTAATTGGTATGACTAAGGCATTGGCTCGCGATTACGGCGAGTTTGGAATTCGTGTTAACGCTATTTTACCAGGGTGGGTGGCTACCGACCGTCAACTAGCAAGCTGGTTTACCGAAGAAGAGCAAGTTAAGTGGATGGAAGCCATGGCGCTTAAAAAATTAGTAACACCTGAAGATGTTGCTAATTTGGCACTCTTTTTAGCTGCCGATGAAAGCAGTATGATCACCGGGCAAAGTATTAAAATTGACGGTGGGAGGCTTTAAAGCTTGGCTACTTCATCTCTTTTTATTGCTGTTGACTGGGGCACGAGCCATTTACGCGCTTATTTGTGCGAAGTAAAAGCGCAATCAACACTTAAACTATTAGCACAACGTGATGGCCCTGGTGTTGTTAAGGCAAATCAAAATTTTGAGCAAACCCTAATCGACACCATTGCGGTGTGGAAGCAAGAGTATGGCATCTTACCTATATATATTGCAGGACAAATTACCTCAAGCATCGGCTGGCACGAAACACCTTATTTAGAATGCCCAATTAATCCCGAAGGGTTACTTAATGCTGCTGTTAGCTTTGATTGCGATGGACATATTACTAAAGCGTTACCTGGCACAAAGTGTACGCTGCAAAATGGCTTGTTTGATGTAATGCGCGGCGAAGAGCTGCAAATTTTAGGGTTTTTAAAGCAAAATACAGAGTATCAACAAGGTAAAATATTACTCTGTTTGCCTGGCACACATACCAAATGGGTGCTCATAAACAATGGCGAAATCATTTGCTTTAAAACAGCCATGACCGGTGAGTTATATGATTTGTTATGTCATCAAAGTGTTTTAATTCCTAACGACTGCGTAGAAGGTGAGTTTGACTTTAAAGCATTTGAGCAAGGCTGTGAGTTAACTTTAGGTAGTGATAGCGGTAACTTGGCACATGGTATTTTTAGTGTGCGTACCCGCCAGCTTTCAAAGGAGTTAACGCCAGTACAAGCTAAAGCCTATTTGTCGGGGGTATTAATTGGCAGCGATGTACGAGCAGCTCGCCACGCTAGCGAATGGCAATTATTAAGTGATACGCAAGTTGTGGTGATTGGCACAAAGCAGCTGAATAAGTGTTTTACTACGGCGCTTAACCAAATAGGTGTGAAGTGTGTTGAGTTTGATATTAAAACAGCGACGCTTAGCGGCTTTAATTATTTATTTAATTTAGAGTCAAAAAAATAAACCCCTTTATAACGGTTAAATTATAAAGGGGTTAACAGGAAGCTATTATAACTTGATAGTTAAGCGCTTTTAGCTGCTTGGTTATGCTCAATATAATCATTAAGCGCAGCAACTTGCGCCTCATTAAAACGTAGTCCTAATTTACTGCGGCGCCATAATATATTGTATGCGTTTTCTGCCCACTCTTCATTTAGCAAGTAATCTACTTCTGCTGCAAATAAGCCATGGCCAAAGTCTTGGCCTAAATCACTGAGCTGTGTTGCACTACCTAAAATTAGTTTTGCACGAGTTCCGTAAGTACGTACAAAGCGTTTAAGAGTCACTTCTGGCAACCAACTGTAAGCAGCGCTAAGTTCAGACTTAAGCTCTTCTACCGAGCTAAAGTCTCCACCAGGAAGCGCACTGTGTTTCGTCCACGCTTCACTCATTTGTGGGTAAAAGTCTTCAAGCTTATTAACCGCAGCTTCGGCAAGTTTGCGATAAGTTGTAATTTTTCCGCCAAACACACTCAGTAGAGGTGTTTGTTTAGCATCACTCGAAAGCTCTAATTTATAATCGCGAGTAACGGCTTGTGCATTAACTGATTCGTCATCAAGTAATGGGCGTACACCAGAAAAGGTATGTACTATGTCTTCGCGTTTAATCGGTTGTTTAAAGTAGGTATTAGTAATATCAATTAAGTAATCAATTTCTTCATCACTAATTTTAACGTCTTGTGCTTCACCTTTGTGCTCTACATCGGTTGTGCCAATAAGTGAGAAGTCATCTTCAAACGGAATAACAAACACAATACGCTGATCTTTATTTTGTAAAATATAAGCTTGTTTTTCATCGTGAATACGAGGCACTACAATGTGGCTACCTTTTACAAGGCGAATATTTTGTGGTGATTTTTCTGTTAGTGCTTCGTCAAATAATTTAGCAACCCAAGGACCCGCAGCATTAACAATCCCTTTGGCAGAAATGGTGTATTTAGCTTTGCTCTTTTGCTGCTCAAGGGTTACCTGCCATTTACCTTGCTCACGTTTAGCATTTACACACTTAGTTTGCGTGGTAATAACAGCACCTTTTTGCTGCGCTGCTAGGGCGTTTAAAACGACTAGGCGAGAGTCATCAACCCAGCCATCTGAGTACTCAAAACCTTTAGTAATAGAGGGTTCTAAAACGCTATTTTCACCAAATTTAATGCTTCGAGAACCCGCTAGTGTTTCGCGTTTTGCTAGGTTGTCATACATAAACAAGCCAATGCGAATAATCCACGCAGGGCGCAGGTGTTTTTGATGCGGCAATCTAAAGGTTAGCGGCCACATAATATGAGGTGTGTTTTTAAGTAGCACTTCACGCTCTGCTAGCGCTTCTTTTACTAATCTAAATTCGTAATGCTCAAGGTAGCGCAGACCGCCGTGGATCAGCTTAGAACTGTTTGAAGATGTTGCACAGGCAAGGTCTGATTGTTCGCACAATAGAACTTTTAACCCTCTGCCAGCTGCATCAGCTGCTATTCCAGTGCCGTTTACACCGCCACCGATGACTAGTAAGTCATATTCGTTATCTGCTAATTCCACCGAGCTAACCTTTTTATTTGTAATATAAATAAGACATAAGCATCATAAAGCTGCAGTTTTCATTTGACAATAGAAAACCCAGTTTTTTATTCGTTAATTTTGACGCCAATCCATTTTCAATTTTAAGCAGTAAAGCATGCCTTTTAAATCTAGCATTTAGCTAAGTTAAAAAAGCAAAGTGGCTAAAGTACTGGCCTTAGCCACTTGGTATTTACTGCGGGCAGTTTTTATTCGTTAAGCAGACTTGAGCTACGCAGTGCTGCCATTTTGCGTATAGATCGTTACGCTCGTCGGCACTCATGGTGGGCTCAAAGCGACGGTCGCATGTCCACATTTTAGATAACTGTTCAGTCGACTCGTACACACCTGCTTGCAAGCCTGCTAAATAAGCGACCCCTAAAGAAGTGGTTTCGGTCACTGTTGGTCGCTCAACTGTTGCACCTAAAATGTTTGATAAAAAGGTCATAACCCAATTATTTTTTACCATACCGCCATCTACACGAAGCACACTTGGGCGAAGGCCATCACGCTCCATCGCTTTTTGTAAATCTTTGGTCTGGTAACCAACTGATTGCAAAGCAGCCGCAACAATAGTGCTAATACCAGAGTCGCGTGTTAGCCCTAAAATAGCGCCGCGTGCATTAGGGTCCCAATAAGGAGCGCCTAAACCAGTAAACGAAGGCACTAAAAATACACCATGATCGAGCGGTACATCTTTAACCATCGACTCACTTTCGCCAGCATGGCTAAGTAGTTTTAAGCCTTCAACAATCCACTGCATAGTTGCGCCAGCCATAAATATACTGCCTTCAATGGCGTAAGTTGGCTTGCCGTTTAATCTATAAGCAACAGTGGTCAGTAAGCGGTTTTCTGAGGTCAGTGCTTTTTCGCCAGTGTTAAGCATTAAAAAACAGCCTGTACCGTAAGTACTTTTAGCCATGCCTTGTTCAAAACATGCGTGTCCTACAAGCGCAGCTTGTTGATCGCCTGCAATACCACAAACACGAATTGGCGCGCCAAAAATATCAGCGCTGGTTGAACCAAACTCGTCAGCTGAATCCATTACTTCTGGCAGCATAGATTCTGGAATATCGAATAACTCTAAAAGCTCTTGATCCCACTGCTGGGTGTGAATATTAAATAACATGGTGCGCGATGCATTGGTTGCATCGGTGCGGTGCTCTTTACCGCCAGTTAGCTGCCAAAGTAGGTAAGTGTCAACCGTACCGAAGGCGAGCTCACCTGCAAGGGCTTGTTCGCGTGCGCCTTCAACGTTATCTAAAATCCAACGAACTTTAGTGGCCGAAAAATAAGGGTCGAGCAGTAAGCCTGTTTTATCGCTTATTGTTTGGCAAAGCTCATCAGTTGTTAGGCTTTCGCAATAGTCACTGGTGCGACGGTCTTGCCATACAATAGCGTTATAAATTGTTTTGCCTGTTTTTTTGTTCCATACCAAAGTGGTTTCGCGCTGATTGGTGATACCAATGGCAATAATTTCTTCAGGCTTTACATCGTTTTTAGTTAAGACTTCGCGACTAGTGCTAAGCACTGTTTGCCAAATATCGTTAGGGTCGTGTTCTACCCAACCATTTTGTGGAAAGTGCTGCGAAAATTCTTGTTGTGCTGTACCAAAAACGTCTGCATCTTTTGTAAACAAGATGGCCCGAGAGCTTGTGGTTCCTTGATCAATTGAGAGTATGTATTTGGACATGATATTTATGTTATTTATCTTATCTTATATATGACTAGATTGCCTTTAACCGAAGTTAATGGCAATGGTTTTTTCTTAAAATAGCAGATTAAAAAATAAACACGCTAATATTTGCTGGTAACTCTTTTATATAAAAGGCGTTTTATTTTTGCATTATTTTAAGGGCGTATGCGGCTATTGATTAAAACAACCGCTTAAAGTTTATTATTGCTTGGTGTGAGGTTTAGCTTGTTGCCAATCCATACCGGTAGAAAAGCGATTATCAAACCCGCGCCACTGTGGCAGCGGCTTACCATCAACAACAGCTTGGTCGCCGTTTTGTGGTAAATCTAAGTATTTACACTCGCGGTCTATGCCTTTTACGTGGCAATCCATCATGGCAAGTACAAAGTGTTTGTTGGTCTCGTTTAGTGTGCGCATAGACCACGAAGGCTCATAGTAATGGCCTATATCTAGCTCACTGCTGCTTTGTGCAATAGCAGGGGCTGGGTGTGGTGCTATATTATGGCGTGCATTTTTGTAAGTAAGCATGTACTTATCTTTGCTGCCTGTTTGTTCATAAAGACTTTTAATGCCTTCATAGCCTGAAATGTCATCTAAGTCACCGGCCACATAAAGCGAAGGTACTTTAATATTTTCCATTGCTTTGGCATCAAATATAGCGTGCTGTCCGCCCCACGGTGCAAAGGCCACCATGGCTTTTATACGAGGGTCTACTTTTGGATTTTGGTATTGTCCACCAGCGCAGCTGTTTAGTAATTGCTGTACTTGTTTAATTTGAGCTGGGTCTTTCATACCCGTAAACATAGCCGTAGTTTGCTCATTAAAAGCGTAACAACCACCTATTGTATTTACCGCGCCATAGCCACCCATTGAGTAACCAATTACACCTGCGCTTTTGTTATCTACCTGCTTGCTGGCAAAGTTGTTTTGCTCATTAAAGTAATTAATTACAAACTGCTGATCGCGTGAGCGATTTATAAGCGTGCTAAAAAAACCAGAAAACGGTGCGTTTTTAAAATCAACATCGGCATTGGTTGAGTCAGTATGGTCAATAGCTACCACAATGTAACCGTGCGACGCTAAATGCTCGCCAAGGTAGTACATAATTGTACGGTAACCGGTATAACCGTGCGAAAGCACTATCACAGGGTAGTGTTCTTTATTATTAATGGCGACATCACGCATTGCATCGGCTTGCAAAGTAAACTCTTTACCTGAGCGAGTTTCATCTGTGTAGCTGGTAAGTGGCGCTTTTGCTGTATTTTCAGCCGGATACCACACCTCTACCTTTAAAGGACGATCTTTACGGCCTTGTGTAGCGGGGTCAAATTGCGCAGGGTTAACTAAATCAAGTGTTTGCACACCTACATTGTAGCTACCTTTAGCTGCAAGCTCTGGCAGTACTTCGCTAGTGATTGGCGGGTATAGCTGCTCTGGTTTATTAGATTCAGCAACAGCTACACTGGCAGATAAACTGCACGTTGCAAGTAATATGGCTTTTGAAAGCGCCTTGAGTGTGTGTGTCATTGTGTGTCCTTGTTGTGTATTTTTATTTTTTAATTTGTCAGTTCAGCCGACTCGACGACATTGCTATATTGCAGCTGCCACTGTGCTCGCAAGGTATCCATTATGTTCATAACTCGTAAGCTAGTACCGAGGGGCAACACGCTGCTTTGAGTTTGTTTTTGTAATATACACTGCGTGACATGTGCAATTTCAAACTTAAAGTTTTCATCGTCACTAAAGTCGTATTCAAAGTACTGAGGGTCTTGGTCTTTTATGTGTAGCTCTAGCGTTTTTGCACCTACAAACTGAGGTATTCGAATATAGCCAAGCTCACCATTAATACATGCTTCTGTTGGGCCATTTTGCTGCAGTGCGCTGGCAAGAGATGCAAATTGCCCGTTACCGTAATCAACTATAGCAGTGCTTCGCTCATCAACGCCGGTTGTGCTTTTATGTACAAAGGATTTGATGTGTTCAGGGGTTTTATTAAATACCACATCAGCAATCGAAATAGGATAAATACCTAAATCGAGCAGGGCGCCACCCGCTGTTACAGGGTTCATTAATCGGTGAGTGTCGGCAAAGCTGCCTGGTAAACTAAAGTTGGCATTAACACTGTGCACATTACCAATAACACCTTCACTTAGGAGCTGTTGTAATTTTACTATGGCGGGTAAAAATCGCATCCAAACGCCTTCCATTAAAAAGCAGTTTTGTTGCTTGGCAAGCTCAGTGAGACTTTGCAACTGCTTAGCATTAACGGTAATTGGTTTTTCGCTTAACACGTGCTTATTGTGTTTTAAGCATTGGGCGATAGTTTTAAAGTGTTGATCGTGCGTATTGGCAATATAAATAGCATCTATATTTGGGCACTGCATAAGAGCTTGATAGCTCTCGTAGCCTTGAATATTGTACGGTGTTGCAAATTCTTTAGCGCGCTGCATACTCGTTGAAGCTGCGCCAATAAGCTGTGCATCACTACAATGCGCAATGCTTTTAGCAAAGGTGTGAGCTATATTGCCACACCCAATAATTCCCCAATTAACCTTTGCCATGCTTATTCCTTAAGTTTATTTAAAAAGACGTAATTTGTAATCCTGAACCCGCTGAACATACGTAAATATCAGCATTTAAATTAAAGCGTTCAAAGTAATGCTTTTCTACCGCTGCTTTAATAAGAGGTACTTCAGCATCACGACACAAACATACAATTGCGCCACCAAAGCCGCCACCTGTCATACGAACTGCGCCAAGCTCGCCCATCGCTTCTTTACAAATTTCTACTAAGCCATCGGTTGCAGGTACGGTTACTTCAAAGTCGTGTTTAAGTGATTGATGCGATGCAGCCATTAGCGTACGAAGTGCATCCATATCGTTATTTTGTAGTGCAGTAGTTGCTGCAATTACACGGTCGTTTTCGCTAATTACGTGGTGTGCACGTTTATATTCGTTTTCGCTTAATGTCGCTTTTACTACTTGCAGGCCAGCCATGGTGGCTTGGCGAAGTGTTTCTACACCCATTTTTACAGCAGCTTGTTCGCAGTCAATACGGCGCTGGTTGTATTCGCTATCAACCAACTTACGCGGGTAGTTTGAATTAACAATAACAATATTTAAATCATCAGGAACTTTAACTGATTTAGTTGCGAGGTTTTCACAGTCGATTAATAGCGCATGACCGTTCTCGCCTTTAGCTGAAATAAGCTGATCCATAATGCCGCATTGGCAATGCATAAAGTCGTTTTCGGCTTCTTGACCAAATAGCGCAATTTGCTCTGGCGGTAAACCAAGCTGTGCAATATGGTTAAACATACCGCCAACTGCAACTTCTAGTGCGGCCGATGATGACAAGCCACTACCTTGCGGTAAGTTGCTGTCAATAAGTAGGTCGGCGCCACGCAGTGTGTAGCCCGCTCTTTTAAGAACATAAGTAACAGCACGAATGTAGTTACCCCATTGCGACTGGCCTTCAGTGATTTCTTCATCAACGCTAAAGCAGTCTTTTTCGCCTGGGTAATTTAAAGAATGCACAGTAATAATATTGTCGTCGCGTTCTTTAAACATCACTTGGGTACGAAACTCTAACGAACACGGTAAAACAAAACCGTCGTTGTAGTCGGTAAATTCGCCAATAAGGTTTACACGCCCCGGTGCTGCTGCAATACCTTGAGCAGGCGCGCCATACAGTGACAAAAATTGTTGTTGGAATTCGTTAAGCTTCATCTGTGTGTCCTGCTGTATCTTTATAGTGTGTTGTACTGGCTGCTTTTAAAATAGAAGCAGCGGTTTCTGCGCTTAAATCGCGTTGGCTTTCGCCTAGCATTTCGTAGCCTACCATGTGTTTTTTAACAGTAGCAGAGCGAAGTAGCGGCGGATAAAAGTGTGCATGCAAACGCCAATGTTGCTCATCAGAGCCTCTGTTAGCCGGTGCATTGTGCCATCCCATTGAGTATGGGAAGCTGCAATTAAATACGTTGTCGTACTTAGTAGTTAATACTTTAAGTGCTTGAGCCAAAGAGTCGGTTTGGACATCGTTTAGCTGGCTAAAGTTTTGAATATTATCTTTAGTTACTAGCATTGTTTCAAACGGCCACGCAGCCCAAAATGGCACAACAACAAGCCAATGTTCGTTTTCAAATACAACACGTGTTTGATCTGCTTGCTCTTTTTGTGCGTAATCGGCAAGCATAGCTGTGCCATGCTTTTTATAATAAGCAAGCTGCTGGGTATCTTCGGCTTCTATTTCGGTTGATAAATGCGAGTGGGCCCATACTTGGCCGTGAGGATGAGGTTGCGAACAACCCATTATCTCGCCTTTATTTTCAAAAACTTGTACGCATTCGTACTGCTGTGCAAGCTCTGTGTAATTTTGTTTCCAGGTTTTCACTACTTCGTGCAATGCGTTTTGGCTAAGCTCTGGTAGTGTTTTATTATGCTCTGGAGAAAAACAAATTACGCGGCATTCGCCACTGGCTTCGTCGGCAATAAATAAATCACTGTCTGACTCTAAGCTTTGTAATTGCTCGCTGGCATTAGGCGTTAATGCACCAAAGTCATTTCTAAATACGTGTGTGTATTTATAATCAGGGTTACTGTCGCCATTTGCACGGGTATTACTTGGGCAAAGTGGGCAGCCTTCATCGTGTTTTGGTAATACGTTTTCGTTAACGGCTTCTGTTGCGCCTAACCATGGGCGGTTATTACGATGTGGTGACACTAATACCCAACGACCCGTTAGCGGATTTTTACGTCTGTGAGTACTTTCTAATAAAGCCATGTTAACTCTCCAACCCACTTGGGTAATTAGTTTGCCAGCGCCATGTGTCGTTTGTCATGTCGCTAAGTGTTAGTTCTGCGTACCAGTTAAGTGTGTTTTGCGCTTTTGTAGCATCGGCGTAGTTACAGGCAATATCACCTGCTCGGCGCGGTGCAATCTTATACGGAATATCTTTATTGGCTGATGCGCTAAATGCGTTGATCATATCAAGCACAGAATAACCTTGCCCTGTGCCTAAGTTGTAAGCATGAAAGGCGGTATCTGTTTTATGCTGCATAAATGCCGCAACATGACCCTTAGCTAAATCTAAAACATGAATATAGTCGCGTACGCCTGTGCCATCTTCGGTGTCGTAGTCGTCACCAAAAATATTAACCACGTCACGTTTACCTACTGCAGTTTGCGCAATAAATGGCATTAAGTTATTAGGAATACCATTAGGACTTTCACCTAATAAACCACTTGGGTGTGCACCTACTGGGTTAAAGTAACGAAGCGCAATACCCATAAATTGACTGTTGGCATTACATACGTCTTGCATGGCTTGTTCAACCATGACTTTAGTCCAACCATAAGGATTAGTTGCGCGTATAGGATGCTTTTCGTCAATAGGGAGGTAGTCTGGCTCGCCATATACTGTAGCCGATGAGCTAAATATAATATGGTTAACGCCTTCATCTTGCATGTTTTGTAGCATGCTTAATGTGCCCGACACGTTATTTTGATAATAACGCAGCGGTTGCTCGGTAGATTCGCCAACGGCTTTTAAAGCTGCAAAGTGAAAGACAGCTTCGGCTTTAGTATGTTTTAGAGCGAGCTTAAACTGTTGCTCGTCTTGTATGTCGCCCAAAATAAACTCAAACCGAGTACCCGTAATCTTTTCGAGTTGGTCAAGTACCCGCGCACTTGCATTAGACAAGTTATCATAAATAACAGGCGTAATACCTGCTTCATGCAATGCAATACATGTGTGGCTACCTATGTAACCCATGCCGCCAGTAACTAAAACTTTCATGTTATTTCTCGAAAAGTGTATTTATATGATAAATACTACTATTAAGGTGATTTAAAAACAATAGTTATGATTGTTGAGTAATTCAAATAAAAGCATAAAAAATATTCAGCTTAAACACGCATCTGCCTTTTAAAGGAATGCTTTTATATTAACTAACATAGGCTTAGCTTTATCAATTAATTCTATAAACTGATTCAACTATTGGCCTAATTATCAGCAGTAAGTGGGGGTGCTAATATAGCGAAAATAAAGTAAGGAGAGATCAACATGAACAAAACAATTTTACTTACCGGCGCAACCGATGGCATTGGGCTAGAAACTGCAAAGATGTTATTAGCACAAGGTCACACCGTATTATTACATGGCCGCAGCCAAGCAAAGCTCAATGCGCTACAAGTAGCTTTAACCGAGCAATACCCAAATGCAAGTACACATACTTATATTGCTGATTTAAGCGATATGAGCCAAGTTCAAACTTTGGCAAAAAATGTATTAGCCGATTTGGCCGAAAATAATAACCAGCTTGACGTACTTATTAATAATGCAGGCGTTTATCAATTAGTTGATGCTACAACAATTGATGGCCTTGATGCTCGCTTTGTTGTAAACACGATTGCGCCATATCTTCTTACAAAACTATTATTACCTGTTCTTGGTCATGATTCGCGAGTGGTTAATGTGTCATCAGCTGCGCAATCAAGCGTTAACTTAAATGCACTTATAGGTAACACTGAACTTTCTGATAGTGCGGCTTATGCACAAAGTAAATTGGCTATTACTATGTGGTCGCGTCATTTAGGGCTTGAGCTTAAAGATACTGGGCCATTAGTTGTATCGGTAAACCCTAAATCTTTACTGGGAAGCAAAATGGTAAAAGACGCTTACGGTATAGATGGTGGGGATTTAAAAATTGGCGCAGATATTTTTTGTCGCGCAGCGCTTAGTGATGAATTTAAAGATGCCGCAGGCCTGTATTTTGATAACGATACAGGACGCTTCGCGCCTCCTCATGTTGATGCACTTAATAATGCGAAAAATCAACAACTAGTAGATACGTTAGACAGTATTTTAGCACAGCTTAAATTAGGTAAAGCATAATGAAAAATCATGTTACTTGGACAGTACAAGGCCAAATTAAAGAAGGTAAATACGATGAGTTTTTACTGGTAATGGCACGATTAGTTACTTTGGCTAAAAGTGAAGCGGGCACTTTAATGTATGAGTGGACAGTAAGTGAAGACAAGCGCAATGTACATATTTACGAGCGTTACCAAGATGAAGATGCTGCTAAAGCGCATCTTGCTGGTTGGGGCGAAAGTGGCCCACTATTTTTAAGCGTAGTTGATATGGATAAAGTAACGGTATTTACTCAATTATCAGAAGAGTTTGCACAAGCCTTTGCAGGCCCAAGCAGTGTATTTATGAAACCTGTGGGTGGCTTTGTAAAGTTTTAGAGAAAATACCCATTGTTGATCTAAAGAGCTCACCTCATCAGTGAGCTCTTTTTTTAGTTGCATTACTGCTCTTGCTGCAAGCGTTCGTATAGCCAATCTTTTAGTTCTGTACGTTCGTGTTTTAGTTGATGCATTTGCTCATCGCTTATGGGCGCATCTTTGAGCTCTAATACTCTAATCTCTTTATCTAGCTTGTCGTACTTATCTGCTTTTTTTGCAAATTCAGTATCGCTTTCATTTAACTCGGCAATGGTCTTTAAGTACTCTGGAAAGTCATTTGTTAATGAGTGGTCTTCGCCTAACATATTCGCTCCTTAGTAGGATATAAATGAGCTCACAAGTAAGTGAGTTGTATAAGTGAATTACTGCCTTTCATATAATACACTGGGGCTTACATAGATATAATTCAACCATCGAGCCGCTAATTTGATGTAGCACAAACAATCTGTTTATTTTGCTCAGTAAGGCATTTCACCAAAGTATTTAATAGTGTGATCAATAAATGCACGTACTTTAGAGGTCAATAATTTATTGTTGGAGTATACAGCCTACGCAGGTGTATTAACTAGTCGTGAAAAGCTTAGGGTTCGATATTATTGCTCAAGGTGCAGGGAATCTCTGGCTAGAGAAAATAAATTTAAACATCATCATGATTCAATACGTTAGTAAATCTCTTAACCAAAGTTTAGGTTAAGTAAACCAATACCCGCTAAAGGCTTTTAAGCATTTTAGCTAAAAGAGTTAATTTTTAACGCTTTTTGCTAATTTATGTTGGTTAATTAATAGTGGTAGAATGCAGCGCTTAGTACCACTTGTGTAAAGTAGTGGTCAATAATTTATAAGGTCTGTTGTGTAATGCTGTTAATGATCGATAACTACGATTCGTTTACTTACAACTTAGTGCAATATTTTCAGCGTTTAGATCAAGACGTTTTAGTAAAACGTAATGATGAGCTAAGCATTGCACAAATAAAACAGTTAAACCCGCAGCACATCGTGTTATCGCCAGGGCCATGCACCCCTAACGAAGCGGGTATTTCACTAAATGTTGTTGAGCAACTAAAAGGGCAATATCCTATTTTAGGAATTTGCTTGGGACATCAAACTATCGCGCAAGCTTTAGGAGGAGATGTAATTCGTGCTAAAAAAGTAATGCACGGTAAAACATCACCCATAGTTCATACTAATAAAGGGGTGTTTAAAGGCTTAGCTAATCCGTTAACGGTATGTCGTTATCATTCTTTAGTGGTTAAAGCGCAAACTTTGCCTAAAGAGCTTGAAGTAACCGCATGGACTCAAACTGAGCAAGGAGAGTTTGACGAAATTATGGGGTTGTTACACAATGAACTTGCTATCGAAGGTGTGCAGTTTCACCCCGAAGCTATTTTAACTGCTCAAGGCTTAGAACTGCTTGATAACTTTTTAACTCGCTTCTAATGTTATAATACACATAGCATTTTATACTTTATTAATGGATGTCATGACTGAACTTGTAGCCCAGCAGCGTACTGCCAAAATACTAAGCCAACGAGCTCATGACTTATTGCTTGGGCATAGCTTTGCGCATCAGCAAATTGGTTTCATTCATACATTAGATATAGATTACGGCGAACCCATGAAGCAGCGCACCTTGCTTCAGGTTGAAGTGGCCGCACAGAATAAACGCCAGCAAAGTAGTACTGCACATCATAAGTACCGCGCTCAAGCGAGTGAACAGCTGCACAAAACAATTGAAACAGCTATATATAAGCAGCTCGAAGATATAGATGGCGTAATTCATAGCACCATAGGTATTGAAGATGGCATTGCCAATATACTCGATATATTAGCGGTAAAGTCAGCGTCGGTAGGGCGTTTAGAGCCATTGGTTAATGATATAAGCTGGTTAGGTAGGGAGTTAGTAACGCTCGTTAATTTACCTTACTATCGTAATCAACGTAGTAAAAACACGTCTGTAAAAGTAGATAAGCCATCGCTCGCCCTTCGTTATATTGGCCTTGATAACTTACAGCTAGTGATTCCTACATTTGCTGCGCGTCATTGGATGCCACATAGCACCGAACCATTTTCGTTATTAAAACGTCGTTTACGTGACAGTGCCATGGCAAACGCCATTGCTGCGCAAAAAATTGCACAAATTAATAATGTAAATGACGTTCATGCATTTACCCTTGGGATGCTTTTAGATGTAGGGCGAATTGCATTAGTGCGCTTGTACTTAAAAACGTTTGAGCAAATATGGCAACGTAAAGTACAGCTAGCCCGAAATGAAAATCAAAAAGATTTACACACCGCATTATTAGAGCTTCAGCCCGACCCGCTATTTTTAACCACTCTACTTAGCAATAAATCGATAGAAGTAAGCGCTAAGGTAATAGACAAAATGGCTTTTAAATATTTACCGTTTAAAGGGGTAATGCAGCAGCTAGTAAATGGGGTAGATAAGGGCGATACATTACTGCCATTAACAGAAGTAATGCTAAAGGCACGGTGCTATTCTCAATATCTTAATTTAAAAGAACATCAACTTATTGAACCTGATGAAGCTCTAAGCTGGTTTTCGCACTTTAAGTTCACTAAAACGGAACTAAAAACCCTCCAATCGAGTAATTTTACCAATTTAGCTATTCAAATTGACTAAAAATCTGAATTTTTTGTTAATTTTTTTGCGACTAACCATTCATTCTCATCTTATTGTCATATTACATATTTGCCGATTAAAGCGTGTGCGCCTCTGTACTCATGCGGTTAGTTGCCTAAAAATAAGCATAAATAGCTATGCAAATAGTTATTCACTATCTATGAAATAATATCTTTAGCCCTTTATTTTCAAGGGATACATGAAAGTTTTTAACGAGACAGATATAAGTAATTCTGAAATAATGTGCGTCTGAAAATTGAACCACAAAGCAATTTTGCGCAATTATCAGGTTACTGATCTTGCCTATAAAGTTGGTTACAAATATTAACCAAACACCTATTTTGATGTTTTGTGTTGCTCACAATTAAGAGGAAATAAAATGACAGTCAATCGCGAATTATTTGATCACGTAATGGTTCCTAACTACGCACCTTCAAGCGTAATTCCTGTTCGAGGCGAAGGCTCTCGCGTATGGGATCAACAAGGTCGAGAGTTTATCGACTTTGCTGGTGGTATTGCAGTTAACTGTCTTGGCCATTGCCACCCTGCATTAGTAGGCGCATTAAAAGAGCAAGGCGAAAAAATCTGGCATCTATCTAACGTAATGACCAATGAGCCGGCACTTCGCCTAGCTAAAAAAATGGTTGATGCGACATTTGCTGAAAAAGTTTACTTTGCCAACTCTGGCGCAGAAGCAAACGAAGCCGCGCTTAAATTAGCGCGTCGTTTTGCACTTGATAAATTTGGCGCAGAAAAATCACAAATCATCGCGTTCAACAAAGGTTTCCACGGTCGTACATTCTTTACCGTAACTGTTGGTGGCCAAGCTGCATATTCAGATGGTTTTGGTCCTAAGCCTGGCGACATTGTACATTGCGATTACAATGACCTTGCTGCATTTGAAGCACTTATCAGCGACAAAACATGTGCCGTAATGATGGAACCTCTACAGGGTGAAGGCGGTATTGTTTCACCAACTGATGAGTTTGCTCAAGGCGTTCGCGATTTATGTACTAAACATAACGCACTGCTTATTTTTGATGAAGTTCAAACAGGTGTTGGTCGTACTGGCGATTTATACGCATACCAAGGCTTAAACGTAGTACCTGATATTTTAACTTCGGCTAAAGCACTGGGCGGCGGTTTCCCTATTGGCGCTATGATCACAACAACTGAAATTGCACAGCACCTTAAAGTAGGTACACATGGTTCTACTTATGGCGGTAACCCGCTTGCGTGTGCTGTTGCAGAAGCTGCATTTGATACAGTAAATACCCCTGAAGTACTGGCTGGCGTAAAAGAAAAAGCCGCATTATTTAATGAACTACTTAGCGCGGTTAACGAAAAATACAACGTATTTAGCGAAATCCGTGGCCAAGGTCTATTAATTGGTGCAGTAGTGAACGAGCAATACAAAGGTCGTGCAAAAGAGTTTTTAGTGGCAGGTACTGAGCAAGGCCTTATGTCACTAGTTGCCGGTGCAGACGTAGTACGTTTCACTCCATCTTTAGTAATTCCTGAAGCGGACATTCGCGAAGGTATGGCACGCTTTGAAAAAGCAGTAGCAAGCGTAGTAAACGCATAAGCGACTTAAGCCAACCAATTAAGGGTAAGCACTGCTTGCCCTGCAATTCCTATTTACCGTTATTTATAAGGGAGCAAGCGGACTCATGATGATCCTTCGCCCAATCCAGCAAAATGATTACTCAGCATTACTGAAAATTGCCCACGAATCTGGGCATGGTTTTACGTCTTTGCCATTAAACGAAGAACTATTGCAAAAGAAAATAGACCATTCTGTAAGTTCATTTGCTAAGCAAACGTCACAACCCGGTGACGAAGGCTACCTGTTTGTTCTTGAAGATAGCGAAACCGGTGATGTTGTAGGTACGTCTGCAATTGAAGCTGCGGTAGGGCTTGATGATGCATTTTATCATTATCACTTAAGTAAAGTGATTCACTCTTCGCGCACATTAAACGTATACAAAGCGGTTGATATTTTAACGCTATGTAACGACTACACAGGCGCTACAGAGCTTTGCACATTGTTTTTAAAAGATGGCTATCGTAAAAATTGTAACGGTAAGCTACTTTCAAAAGCGCGCTTTATGTTTATAAAGCAGCATCAAGAGCGTTTTGCACAAACAGTGATTGCAGAAATGCGCGGTGTGTCTGATGAAAACGGCAGTAGCCCTTTTTGGCAGTGGCTTGAAGAGCACTTTTTCTCAATGGATTTTCCAACAGCCGACTACCTAACAGGTATTGGTCAAAAGGTTTTCATTGCTGAATTAATGCCTAAATACCCAATTTATGTAAATTTGCTAAGTAAAGATGCGCAAGCCGTAATAGGTAAAGTACACGACAACACACGCCCAGCAATCGAGTTATTGAAAAGCGAAGGCTTTACGTTTAATGGCTACGTAGACATTTTTGACGGCGGCCCAACGGTTGAAGCAAAAGTAGATAACATTGCGACGATTCGTAATGCAAATAACTTTAACGTTGAAATTGGCGAAATGACTGGCGACACCATGGTGTTACTAGCTAACGAAAAGCTTGAAGATTTTAGAGCAACCGTTGCACCAATGACATTTGACGAGCGCGCAAAAAGCCTTATTTTATCGCAAGAAGTAGCAGATGCATTGCATTTGCAAACTGGCGATATTGTTAGTGCAACCACGATTTAATTTAGGAGAAAGTATATGACTCATCCTGCACAATTTATTAATGGTCAATGGTCACAAGGCCAAGGCACAGAATTTAATTCAGTAAATCCTGCAAATAACGACGTTATTTGGCAGGCATCATCAGCAACTGCGGCGCAAGTAGACACCGCAGTAAATGCAGCGCGCGAAGCGTTTTATGTATGGGCTGATAAAAGCTTCACTGAGCGTTTAGAAATAATTAAAGCATTCGCAGCGCAATTAAAAGAAAACAGCGAAGAGCTCGCTATTACTATCGCACAAGAAACAGGTAAGCCACTGTGGGAAACTCGCACAGAAGCGGGTGCTATGGTTGGTAAAATTGCCATTTCTGAAAAAGCATTTTTAGAGCGCACTGGAGATGTTGAAAACGCAATGCCACTTGGCCGTGCGATGATCCGTCATAAGCCACATGGGGTTGTAGCCGTATTTGGTCCGTATAACTTTCCGGGTCACTTACCTAATGGCCACATTGTGCCAGCGCTTTTAGCAGGTAACACGGTTGTATTTAAACCGTCTGAACTGACTCCTAAAGTTGCCGAGCTTACGCTTAAACTGTGGGAAAAAGCAGGCTTACCAGCTGGTGTAATTAACCTAGTTCAAGGTGAAGTAGAAACGGGTAAAGCCCTTGCTGCTCACAAAGGAATTGATGGCTTGTTCTTTACGGGTTCTTCGCGTACTGGTCATATTTTACATGAACAGTTTGCGGGTCAACCGGGTAAAATTTTAGCGCTAGAAATGGGTGGTAATAATCCACTTATTATTACTGACGTTGAAGACACTAAAGCAGTTGTTCACGATATTATTCAATCAGCGTTTATCTCAAGCGGCCAGCGTTGTACATGTGCACGTAAATTGTTTTTACCTAAAGGTAGCAAAGGCGATACAATTTTAGAGCGCCTTATCACTGCAACTAAAGCGATTAAAGTAGGCAACTACGATGATGCAGACCAGCCATTTATGGGCTCTATGATCTCATCAGCGGCAGCTGCAGGCATGGTTAAAGCGCAAAACGAGCTTGTCGAGCTTGGCGCTCAAGTATTAGTAGAGCTTGAGCACACAGCCAATACCGGTTTTGTAACACCAGGTATTATTGAGTGTACAAATATTAGTGATTTCCCAGATGAAGAACATTTTGGACCACTTTTAAAAGTATTCCGCTTTGACGACTTTGACCAAGCCATTGATAAAGCAAACGATACAACCTTTGGTTTATCGGCTGGTTTATTAAGTGATAGTGCAGCAGATTACGACCATTTTTTACGTCGTATTCGCGCTGGTATTGTTAACTGGAACCGCCCAATTACTGGCGCATCAAGCGCAGCACCATTTGGTGGTATTGGCGCATCGGGCAATCACAGAGCAAGCGCGTATTACGCAGCTGATTACTGTGCATACCCAGTTGCTTCAGTAGAGCTTGAAAAAGTAGCGATGCCAGCAACACTAAGCCCAGGCTTAAAAATAGATTAAGTAGTAATACTACTTAATTATTATAAAAGCAGCTTCGGCTGCTTTTTTTGTATTGCTATCGTACAAGGCTAGTAATTATCGACTCTTTCTGCTTAAATCAGCATAATTAAATATATTTAGGTGGTTCGCATAATGGTTTTAGATAGGCAAGGGTACGATGATTTGATCATGTATCTAACTCAAAATTTAGCATTGTTTGAGAAGCCAGGCGAAATAAAACCAGGCGCTCCAACAGTAATGGAATTAATCGAAGACGTTATTGCGCAAAATGTGATGCTTATTTGCGAGCAGCACACAGACCTCAACACAGAGCAGCGTAGTCAAATTGTACGTGAAGTTGATGGCATAGTTTACGATTTAGAAGAAGTCCTCAGTAGCATCACCTCACAGCCTGTCACGGTTGAACAGCATGCCTTTATAGATGAATTTGCAGGTTTAGTGAAAAACCTCTTTGATAGCGCATTAGCACAACAATCTTAGCCATTTTATAGCCCTGCGTTGCATTTTCATTTGCAACTACGGCTAAGTTGCTTACAATCAAGAAAATATTTTTTTGAGATATAACAATGCAAGCAAATGTAAAATGGGTTGAAGGCGATACGTTTATTGGCCGTTCTAATTCTAACCACAATGTTGTGTTTGATGGCGGCAGCGATAGTGCAGCACCAAGCCCAATGGAAATGGTTTTAATGTCAGTTGGCTGTTGCTCATCAGTTGATGTGGTTAGTATTTTAAAAAAAGCTAAACAAGATTTTTCAGACGTACAAGTGCAACTCAGTGCAGAACGCGCCGAAACAGCACCGCGCGTGTTTACCAAAATCAACTTACACTTTGTTGTTAAAGGCAATAATGTGTCTGAAAAGCACCTTGCACGTGCAGTTTCACTCTCTGCTGAAAAGTATTGCTCGGTTGCATTAATGCTTGATAAAACAGTAGAAATTACGCATAGCCACGAAGTTGTGCAAGATCAAGCAAAATAACGCTTTTTCCACGAGGAAAATTCGTATAAAATCCGCGAACTTTTCATTCTGCAGGTGCAGAACCCACTAATTTATAGGTTGGTTTATTATGAACAAACCCTTCGATAAACTTAAACTTCATGGCTTTAACAATTTAACCAAAAGTTTAAGCTTTAGTATTTATGATATTTGTTACGCAAAGACCGAGCAACAACGTAAAGAATATATTGAATATATCGATGAGCAGTACAGTGCAGATAGACTAACCGATATTTTAGGTGAAGTTGTTGATATTATTGGTGCTAACATTTTAAATGTAGCGCGCCAAGATTATGAACCGCAAGGCGCAAGTGTAACTATTTTGGTTTCAGAAGAACCAGTAGAAGAGCAGCAAAATTACGATGCTGACGAAGCACCAGGCCCATTACCTGATTCAGTTGTTGCACACCTAGATAAAAGCCATATTTGTGTACACACATACCCAGAAGCTCACCCTGATGATGGTATTTGTACATTCCGTGCTGATATTGAAGTATCTACCTGTGGCATTATTTCGCCACTTAAAGCGTTAAACTTCTTAATTCATAGCCTTGAATCAGACGTAGTAACAATAGACTACCGCGTACGTGGTTTTACCCGCGACATAAACGGTGTTAAGCACTATATTGATCATGCTATTAGCTCGATTCAAAACTTCATGACAGAAGATACAAAAGAAGCGTACCAAATGATGGACGTGAACGTGTATCAAGAAAACCTGTTCCATACTAAAATGATGTTAAAAGAAACCGACTTAAATACCTATTTATTCGGCCTTTCTACTGATGAGTTATCGGATGAAGAAGAAGACGAAATCCGCTCTAAGCTGACTCGCGAAATGCAAGAAATATTCTATGGCCGTAACCTGCCAGATACAGAATAATAGCAACGAATTAAATTAAAAATGGCGCTCAGTGAGTGCCATTTTTTTATGCCTAAAAAAGCCCAGGTAATTAACTTAGCTGGGCTTTTGAATATATAGCGTATTAATTAATCATGCTGTAAATAAGTGCAAATACAGCAAGTGAGCCAACCGCTAATATAAATAGCGTGCTTAAACGATTGCGGTATTTATGAAGTGCAGGCACTTTATAAACTGCAATCATTGGCATGATGAATAAAATCATCGCGATGATAGGGCCCGATAACTGATCCATCATGTCTAAAATACTTGGGTTTTTAACAGCGCAAAACCAAATAGCTAAAAACATAATTAACACACCAATTTTATCAGCCGCTTTTGCGCTTAAGCTTGTTTGTTTAGTTACTAAACCCGTAAAGCTCTCACGTGCCCCTAAAAAGTGACCCAAAAACGACGATGTAATAGCAATAAAGGCAACAAGCGGCCCAAGTGTGGCAATAAACGAGTTATCAGTAATATTAGCAAGGTAGGATAAAACCGATACGTTAGCGGCTTTAGCAGCGGCCATTTGCTCGCCTGTAAGCGACAGCACACAAGAGAACACAAATAATAGTACAAAGGTAATAAGTAGTAAGCTAGTGCGCTTTAAAATCGCCTCAGACTTATGTGTTGCTTGTTCACCGTAGTGACCGCGTTGCACGTTTACAAAGCTTGAGATAGCCGCTGCGTGGCTAAACGAAAACACAATAATAGGAATCGATAACCACAATGTTTTTCCAAAGCTGCCCATTTCAGGCATTGTCATATCTGGCATTTGCCAACTTGGGATTAAATAAAGTGATAAAAAGAACAATATACCCACAAGCGGGTAAACTAAAATAGCAAAGGCACGCAGCATTAAGCGCTCGCCGCCCATCATTAAGCTAATCATACCTGCAACTAATACACCCGAAAGCAACACGCGAGAAGGTGATTCCATCCCCATTTGATTAACCATAAAGCTATCAACGGTATTAGTTAAGCCTACACCGTAAATAAGCAAAATTGGGAATATAGATAAAAAGTATAATAAAGAAATTAACCGTCCCGCAGTCACACCAAAGTGCTCTTCAACTACATCGGTAAAATCGGCATCTTTATTTTTTGATGAAAGTACAAAACGCGCTAATCCACGGTGTGCACAAAAGGTCATTGGAAATGCTAAGCATGCCAAAATAATTAACGGCCAAAAACCGCCAATACCAATGTTAATAGGTAAAAATAAAATACCCGCACCAACGGCGGTACCAAAAAGGCTTAAAGTCCACTGCGTATCGTGCAGGTTCCATTTAGAAGTGGGTGTGTTTGAAGGTGTGTGTGCACCTGTTGTTGATGCATTTGAAAGCGTTGCATCTTGAGATGTTGTCATGTGTGTGTTTATCCATTATTTAAATAATAATCGCGCGCAAGAATATAGTTTTTAGCTAAAAATTTCATGTTTTGAGAGGATTTGTAGACTAATTAATTAGACCAAATTGAAGGGTAAGTGTCATGAATACGAAACAGCGGTGTAAAAGTGAGCAACACCCTTAAGCGGCAGCACCACATTATAATTTTAAAGTAGGTTGGTTAGAGCGCAGCGAAACCCAACACGCTATAGTGTCACGCGAGCTGCAAAGCCGAGGTAGGCGGTTTTTATAAGGTAAAAATAGGGACTGGTCATTTTTATTGGTTTGCATTCAAAAATCAGAATCTGCCCCGAAAAGCTGTTAAGTAGAAGCCATTGATCTGAACTTCATAAGCGATTTTTATTAAACTCCGTTATACTTCCTGCAATTGAATATGCCAAACGAAGTAAATAGGCCACTAACTGCAATGAGCAAAGAGATTCTCTTCCATACTACTTTTGCGCACGAAACCAGTAAAACATGGGTTGTATTTGTCCATGGAGCAGGTGGTAGCTCGGCAATCTGGTTTCGTCAGCTTAAAGCCTATAAAAAAGAATATAATGTGTTGTTGCTAGATCTTCGTGGTCACGGTAAATCAAATAACTTAGTACAAAACTTTGTTGATAATAATTATTCATTTAATAATGTCTCTAAAGACATCATTGATGTGTTAGATCATAACAATATCTCCAGCGCACACTTTGTTGGCATTTCATTGGGCACAATACTCATTCGAAATATTGCTGAAATTGCGCCGCAATATGTTTCTAGCATGGTACTAGGTGGAGCGGTTACTCGTTTTAATACGCGCAGTAATACATTGGTTTATTTAGGTAATACTTTTAAACACTTCCTGCCTTATATGTGGCTCTATCGATTATTTGCTTTTATTATGATGCCGAAAAAGCGTCATAAAGAATCTCGACTTTTATTTGTTCGTGAAGCAAAACGCTTGTGCCAAAAAGAGTTTATAAAATGGTTTAAATTAGCCATGGACGTAAACCCTTTAATGCAATACTTCAAAGAAAAAGACATTGATATTCCCATTCTTTACATTATGGGCAAAGAAGATCATATGTTCCTTGGCCCTGTTAAAGAAATGGTTAAGCGTCATAAAAACAGCGTACTACAAACTATTCACCATTGCGGCCATGTTTGTAATGTGGAACGTCCTGACCTATTCAATCAGCACTCGCTTGCTTTTATCGCCCAGCAAAATCGTTAAAGGTTACCGCTTTTAAAAAGCGTTCAATTAATGGTAGGTAATTAGAAAAAACTTATAACAGCCACCATTAATAAATTGGATTTGTCATTCTTTTTGACTTTCGTCCTAAACTCAAAATAAGACCCGAAGTAATAAAACCCAACAAGTCATAGCTCCCGTCAATTCTTACTTTATTTTAGTTATAGTTTTTTAGATTTTAGCTGGGTAGGTGTGGCAACGGATATCTAGAAGCTTGAGTGTCCTTACTTATTAGGTTTATTTAATTAATAATTATTTCTTAACTAATTAAGGGGCAATAGTATGAGTAATGATTCATTAAAGTGGTACGAGAAACCAAGTGGTATATTAGCTTTAAATACTTTAGGTAGCATAATTGCTGCATTCATTTTTACAGTAATATTTTAAAGGTTGGCTATGAAGAGTAAATACCTAGATATTAATGAGCAAACCATTAATGAATTAGAGGACGCGTGGGAGTATCTTAATAAACACTTTTATAATGAGTTAAATTTAGAAAGTAATCGCCCGATAGAGTCGGAAAATCCACTTGGTAAACTTGCATATTTTATGGAATTTGGGATTTATCCACCACCTGAGTTATTACTAAAAATATCAGAGATTTATAAATTACATATGTTACAAGTTGGCAAAGTTGATCTTGAAGAATCATTTTATGGGAAGCCCATTAAAGGTATTGGAAACTTTTCTGGGCGAGAAGCAAAAAAGCAAGATGTTAAATTTTTAGAGATGACATTATCTATGGAAGCTATTGGTAACAAAAAGGAAAAACGTTCGCAATATGAAATAGCCGAAGAATATTTGAGAGCTAAAGGCTCTGACGAAGATCCTGAACACTTATTAAGAAAGTTGCGAAGATACAGAAATAAGCCTGCAAACTAAAAGCATATAATAAGCGCTTTAAACAGAACAATAGTCCTCTCAATGTGTAGTTGTCATCTCTTCATAATATGAAGAGCAAAAGCTATCAATTCTCTTTTTAACAACCGATAGCTAACCACTTAAAACTGGGCTTACTCTTCTATAGTACTCACAATAAAATACGGGTTTAAGTATTCATCTTTGGTGTTATAAATAAGCGGGCTGCCATCAAGTTTAGTCACTTTAGCACCGGCTATTTCGGCGATTGCATGGCCTGCGCCTGTATCCCATTCGCAGGTTGGACCTAAGCGCGGGTAAATATCAGCACTACCTTCGGCGACTAAACACAGTTTTAGTGAGCTGCCTTTAGACACCATTTCAACGTCGTCAAAGCGTTTTACAAACTCGGCTAAATCGGGTGATGGGTGCGAGCGGCTGCCTACAACACGAATTAACCCTTTGTTAGGTTTAGTCGTTACTTTAAGCTCAATTCGCTCATCGCCTTTATCTTTGAATGCGCCAATTGCTTCGGCGGCTAAGTACGATACGCCGAGTGCGGGTGCATCTACTACGGCTAAAATAGGAATGCCGTTTTTGATTAAGGCGATGTTTACTGTAAATTCACCGTTCTTTTTAATAAATTCTTTAGTGCCGTCGATTGGGTCAACTAACCAGTAGCTTTTCCACGTTTGGCGTACATCCCAGCTTATGTCGGCGTTTTCTTCACTAAGTATTGGAATATCAGGTGTGAGCTGTTGAAGCCCTGCCACAATCAGTTTATGAGCTGCTAAATCGGCGTCGGTTACGGGGCTTTCATCGGCTTTGTACTCAACGTTAAAATCCTTTTCGTAAATTCCCATTATCGCTTGGCCTGCTTTGCGGGCAAGGATGAGGGTTTCTTCTAGCAGTTCGGTTTGATTCATGGGGTTAACCTATATTATGTGCTTTTGTTTTAGATACGTTATCAGTTGTGTAACCGATTGGTCTAGGGTGTTTTTACTTGTATCTAAAATTATTTCTGGATTATTTGGCACTTCGTAGCTTGAATCGATACCAGTGAAGTGTTTTATCTCTCCAGCGCGGGCTTTTTTGTATAAGCCTTTTGGATCGCGGCTTTCGCATACATCCAGTGGGGTATCGATAAAGACTTCGATAAATTCGCCTTCGTCAACTAAGTTACGCACCATGTCGCGTTCTGCTCTAAAAGGCGATATAAACGCAGTAAGTACTAACAAGCCAGCGTCGGTCATTAGTTTTGCGGTTTCGCCTACGCGGCGTATGTTTTCAATGCGGTCTTCGTCGCTAAAGCCTAGGTCTTTGCATAAACCGTGGCGTACGTTGTCGCCATCGAGCAGGTAAGTGTGCGTACCTTGCTGATTAAGCGCCGCTTCTAGTGCGTTTGCTACGGTGCTTTTGCCAGAGCCTGAAAAGCCGGTAAACCATAAAATAGCGGGCTTATGTTTTTTTTGCTCACTACGCTGTGCTTTTGTAGTTGCGTAGTTATGCCAAACTATATTTTCATCCATAGTGAGAGTCTCTTATGCTGTGGGCGCAGGTATTAAAACGGAAATACCAGCGGGATCAAGGTTAATACCGTGATTGAATAAATAATAGAAAGGGGTAAGCCCATCACTATGTAATCTTTTAAGCGATAGTTACCCGCGCTATAAACCATTAGATTAGTTTGATACCCAAATGGCGATATAAAGCTGGCTGATGCGCCAAAGGCAACCGCCATAATAAACGGTAGCGGGTCTACATTAAAACCAACCGCGAGCGAGTAAGCAACAGGGAACGACAAGGCAGCAGCTGCGTTGTTAGTTATAAGTTCGGTAAATAATACGGTCATTAAAAATATGGCAATAAATGCGCCGTAAGGGCCAAAATCGCCAAGTACCATAAACATGGCGTCGGATATTTGCCCGGCAAGTCCGGTGCCTATCATTAATTTAGCAAGGCCAATGGCGCTGCCTACGACTACGAGTAACTCGATAGGAAAACGGCGTTTTACTTCGTTAAGTTTTATGGTGCCGCTGAGCATTAAGCCAATCAGTAATACTAATAAGCCTTTAACCAGCGGCACTATGCCAATAATACTTAAACCCAGTACTGCGGCAAAGCTTAGTAGCACAATGTTTGATTGCTTAGGTGCAAGGTGGGCTTGTAAGTCAAACCCTGAAATATACACAAATTCGCGCTTTAAATTAGGCAAAGTGTAAAAGTTTTTGCCTGGTGCGAGTATAAGTGAGTCGCCAGCTTGTAATTGCACTTGCCCAAGGCCGCCTTGTAAGCGGTCGTGCCCACGACGAATGGCAATAACAGCAGCATGAAACTGCTCTCTAAAGCGGGCTTCTTTTACGGTTTTACCAATAAATTTTGAAGATTGACTTACGACTACTTCTACTAAGTGTTCTATGTCTTTTTGATGATTCTCGTGCACTACTTTTAAACCGTCGAAACGGGTAAGTAATGGCACCGATTTTATGTCACCTACAAACAGCAGCACGTCGTCTTTTTGAATAACTTGCTGTGGAGTGACTGCGCAAATGCGGCTCCCGTCGCGAATAATTTCAGCAAGGAATAAGTCTTTTAAATCACGTAGGCCGTTTTCTTCTACGGTTTGGCCTATTAATTTTGAGCTTGCTTGTACTTTACCTTCTAGGTAAAAAGGCACGACTTCTTGGTCGCTTTTACCGTTGTCGGGTAAGTATTTAAGCATTACTAAAATGGTAATTAGGCCTACGCTTAGCGCGCCTAAACCTACTAAGGTAAAGTCAAAAAAGCCCAGCGGTTCCATGCCCGCATCTACTGCAAAGCCATTAACGATTAAGTTGGTTGATGTACCAATAAGCGTAATAGTGCCGCCCAAAATAGCAGTGTACGACAGCGGTAATAATAGCTTTGAAGGGGAGTGATTAGGATTGTCTTTAATCGCGGTAATAAGCGATGCAACAACGGCGGTATTGTTAGTGAATGACGATAAAAAGGCGGTTGATAACCCCAATTTTGTTACCGATTTTACTAAACTACCTTTAGATAGCGATTGCGCTAACTTTTGAATTAGGGTGGTTTTTTCTATTGCGGTCGACACTAATACCAGTAATACCAAGGTAATAAGCGACGGGTTAGCGTAGTTAACTAACATACTTTCAAGATCGATTAGCCCTGCTAAGTAGCTGGTGCTAATAGCGCTTACAAATAACCATGCTGGATTAATACGGGTGCCAAAAAGGCACCCGACTAAGGTAAGCATAATGCCTGTTAAAACGAGCTGTTCTACCATGCTTTTAAATTCCTAACAGGCTAAAGTTAACTTATAACTTAGAAATATCAAGCGCTTGCCAATGCGGGAAGTGCTTGCGTACTAAGCTGTTAAATTCAACTTCAAATTCGCTAAAGTTACTTTGCTTTGTTTGGCTTTGCAGTACTTGCTCAATCATACCGGCAGCAACAGTTAGGTTTGATAAGCGATCGATTAGGATAAACGAGCCTGTTTCGTGATTGCTGTGGTACTCGTCTGCCAAAATAGTTTCGGTTAGTTCAAGCGTTACAATCGCAATTTCGTTTAGCTGTAATGAGTCGCTAGTACCGTGCTCAAGCGTGTTTACATCAATTGTGTAGTCAATCTTTTTAACAATAGCTGAGGTGTTTTTGCTACCTAGTTTTAGGTTATAGCTTTTACCTAACACTAATGGCGATTCATGCATCCACACAATTTTAGCTTGCAGCTGGTTAGTAACAGCGGCCGTTGAGTTTGCAGGTACGATTACATCACCTCGGCTAATATCAATCTCGTTATTTAGGGTAACGGTAATTGCTTGGCCTGCTTCGGCGCTATCTAAATTGCCATCAAAGGTAACAATTTCTTTAATGCTTGACGTTTTACCCGACGGTAATACTTTTACAGCATCGCCTACGTGCATCTTGCCCGATGTAAGTGTGCCCTGAAAACCACGGAAGTTTAAGTTAGGACGCACGACATATTGCACAGGTAGGCGCGCTTCAAAGCCTGTATCTATTTCGGCTGCTGGCGAATCTTCTAGTAACTCTAGTAGCGGCTTGTCGGTGTAATACGGTGTATGTGCAGAGCGTGTTACTACGTTGTCGCCTTTAAGCGCCGACATAGGCACAAACTTAATGTTTGATACGTTAAGTTGCTCAGCAAATTTAAGGTAATCGGCCTTAATTTTTTCATACACGGTTTCGTCAAAATCAACGATATCCATTTTATTAACGGCAACAACAAACTGCTTAATGCCCAGCGAGTCACAAATAAAGCTATGGCGCTTAGTTTGTACTTGCACGCCGTAACGCGCATCAACCAAAATAATGGCGACATCACTTGTTGATGCACCCGTTACCATGTTGCGTGTGTATTGCTCGTGCCCAGGTGTGTCGGCAATAATAAATTTACGCTTAGCCGTTGAAAAGTAACGGTACGCTACGTCAATGGTAATGCCTTGCTCGCGCTCAGCTTGTAGGCCATCAACTAATAATGCAAGGTCAAGATCTTCACCTGCATTACCTACTTTTTCGTTATCTTTATGAAGGGCTGCTAGCTGATCTTCATAAATTTGGTGGCTGTCGTGCAGTAGGCGGCCAATCAATGTTGATTTACCGTCATCTACGCTGCCACAAGTAAGCATGCGTAATAAGCTTTTGTCTTGTTGGCGTGCTAGGTAGGCGTCTATGCCTATTTCTTTTACTTCGTTAAATGTATCGTTATTTTGGCTAGACATTAAAAATACCCCTCACGTTTTTTCTTCTCCATTGAGCCGGCTGAATCATGATCAATAACACGACCTTCACGTTCAGATGACGTAGATAGCAGCATTTCTTCGATGATTTCGGTTAAAGTACTGGCTGTTGACTCAACTGCACCGGTAAGTGGGTAGCAGCCTAATGTACGAAAACGTACAGATTTCATTTGCGGTACTTCACCTTCATTAAGAGGCATACGCTCATCGTCAACCATAATCAAAGTACCGTCGCGCTCAACTACTGGGCGATCTTTAGCTAGGTACAATGGCACCATTTCGATGTTTTCTTGGTAAATGTATTGCCAAATATCAAGCTCAGTCCAATTAGATAATGGGAAAACACGAATGCTCTCACCCGGATTAACTTGGCTGTTGTAGGTATTCCAAAGCTCTGGGCGTTGGTTTTTAGGGTCCCAACGGTGGTGTTTGTCGCGGAACGAGTAAACACGCTCTTTTGCGCGTGACTTTTCTTCGTCGCGGCGTGCGCCACCAAATGCAGCATCAAAGCCGTATTTATCTAGCGCTTGTTTTAAGCCTTGGGTTTTCATTATGTCGGTATGTTTACCCGAGCCATGCGTAAACGGGCCTACACCCATTTCAATACCTTCTGGATTTTTGTGTACCAGTAGGTCAAAGCCGTATTCTTTAGCTATACGGTCGCGAAACTCAATCATTTCACGAAACTTCCAGTTGGTGTCTACGTGTAATAACGGGAACGGAATTTTTGCAGGGTAAAATGCTTTACGCGCTAAGTGCAAAAGTACCGACGAATCTTTACCAATAGAGTAAAGCATTACTGGGTTCTCAAACTCAGCGGCGACTTCGCGCATGATTTTGATACTTTCAGCTTCAAGTTGCTGAAGGTGAGTTAAAGCCATTGTTAGTCGTCCTACTAAAATGATTAAAAGTTACAAATTTAAAATTCGGTTATGTATTTGATACATCTGTTAGCGGCTGTGCAAAGCTGCTTGTTTGCTCGTTTTTCCCAAACCACGCTAGTTGCGAGTGCAGGGCAGCTACTTCACCAATAATGAGTAGCGCAGGCGATATAATGCTGTTGCGTTCAATTAAGTCGGCAAGTTCGCCTAATTGGCCTGTTACTACACGCTGATTTTTGCGTGTACCGTTTTCGATAATGGCAACAGGTGTGTCGGCTTTGCGGCCATGCTTTAAAAGCTCGCTTTGTATGTGCGGCGATTTAATTACGCCCATGTAAATAGCCAGCGTTTGATTTGCTTTTGCCAACGATTGCCAATCAAGTTCTTGGCCGTCTTTTTTACAGTGGCCAGTTACAAATTGAATGGCTTGTGCATGGTCACGATGCGTTAGCGGAATGCCCGCATAAGCACTACAACCTGCAGCGGCTGTAATACCCGGTACAATTTGATAATTTACGTTGTTAGCAGCCAGTACTTGTACTTCTTCGCCACCACGGCCATAAATAAACGGATCGCCACCTTTAATGCGGCACACTTTTTTGCCTTGTTTAGCAAGGTCGACCAGCATTTGGTTGGTGTCGTCTTGAACAACACTATGATCGCCTAAACGTTTGCCTACGCAAATAAGGTCAGCATCGCGGCGCACTAATTCCATAATTTCGTCAGACACTAAAAAGTCGTATACAACCACATCGGCTTGTTGCATAAGTTGCAGTGCTTTAAGTGTTAAAAGCTCTGGATCGCCAGGGCCTGCACCTACTACATATACTTCGCCTTCAGGTTCTGCTTTAGCATCTAGCATTTGCTCTAGTTGTTGCTGTGCGGCTTGAGTATCACCGGTTTGCACTTTACTCACGACAGATGAGTCGAATACGCCTTCCCAAAATTGGCGGCGGTCTGAAAAATGTTTAAAGCGTTTTTTTACTTTGTCTCTAAAGCCACCGACAAGTGTTGCAAGTGGACCAATATGATGCGGAATAAGGGTTTCGAGCTTTTCGCGTAAGCGACGTGCAAGTACCGGCGCTGTGCCTGCACTTGATATAGCAATCGTAATTGGGTCGCGGTCAACAATGGATGGAAATATAAACGTACATTTAGGTTGGTCATCAACCACGTTTACAAATACATTGCGGGCATTGGCAAGTTCAAATACGTTGTTGTTTACTTCATCGCGGTCGGTTGCTGCAATAACAAGCATTTTTCCATCGAGATGCGACTCATCAAAATAAGCATCAATAAGCGTTACTTCATTATTATGTGCATGCTCTTTTAGTTCGTCGCAAAACCAAGGCGCTACTAAAGTAACGCTCGCTCTCGCTTTTAAAAACGCGCGACATTTGCGTAATGCGACCTCTCCACCGCCAACAACCAATACTGGTTTGTTGTCGAGTTTGGTAAAGATAGGTAAATACTGCACGTTAATAAGACCCCTAAACAAATTCAAATATAAGAAAACGCTTTATTCTGATAAGCAGAATATAGCGGCTATCAATAAGTAAAAAATAATTAAAACCAAGTTGATATAACCAAAAGTTATAATAGGTGGGCTTTTTAGGCCTAAGAGTTAGTTAACAAGGGATTGCGCCGAGTTACAAGTAAAATAAACAGCTTATAGTGTTTGGTTATGAGCTATAGCGAGTTTGGTTTAATTTGTTAATATGGAAGCATATTCTATTTTGTACTTATACCAATTGCATTAAATTAGTGATCTATTATAGCGACGAGAAAATAGCTCAATAACAAGGCTAAAATTATGATACATAGTTGTTCTATATAAATAATTTTTGACGTAGTTAGTGAGTTATTTAATACGCTAAAATGATCATGTTTTTAATAAAATTGGTATTACATAAGCAACGGAGCTCTAATGACACAACACCAAAAAGATGCCGCATTAGCAGTCGCACTGATGGATTTAACAAGCTTAAATACCAGCGATACCACCAAAAGCATTCAAGCACTTGTTGATAGCATAAATCCTACCTTAGGTACGCCTGCCGCAGTATGTATTTATAGCGATTTTGTTGATGATGCAAAAATAGCACTCGCAGCGCGTGAGCTTAACCATGTTAAAGTCGCAACAGTCACTAACTTTCCAACGGGTGATGCACCACTGAGTGATGTAATTAACGAAACACTTATTGCTATAGAGCGCGGCACAGACGAAATTGATTTGGTTATTCCTTATAAAAAACTAATAGCGGGCGATGCTCAAACTGTACTTAGCTATGTAAGCGAAAGTAAAAAAGCGTGTGGGTCGCGCGCGCAACTTAAAGTAATAATAGAAAGCGGCGAGCTAAAAACCGACGCGCTTATTACTCAAGCCACGGAGCTTGCAATTGAAGGCGGTGCTGATTTTGTAAAAACCAGTACGGGTAAAGTGGCCATTAATGCGACCCTTGAATCAACAAAAATTATGCTAACAGCCATTAAAAACTCAAACAAACGTGTGGGCTTTAAAGCGGCCGGCGGTGTTAAAACTGTTGCCGATGCTAGTGATTATTTAGCACTAGCACGCGCAATAATGGGTGATGATTATTTGCAAGCAAATACATTTAGGTTTGGTGCTTCAAGCTTGTTAAGTGACGTTTATAAAACCATAGGGAAATAATCAATATCTTTGGATTGTAGGTTTATCTAACCGATTAAATTATTAGCAGTTTAAACAATAATGTAATTAATTAATTAGATTTTCCAATGTGGGTATCTTTTAGGCTTGTGTTAATGAACTGCGTAAGTATAATAGGCATCCACTTTGCAGGGGCGTAGTTCCAATTGGTAGAACAGCGGTCTCCAAAACCGATGGTTGGGAGTTCGAATCTCTCCGCCCCTGCCAGTTTTACTTGTTGTTTGAGTAGTCTGAGATTAAAAACCGGTTTAAGTTAAGTCTGTTTTTAAGTTTAGATTTTAATGGATTAACCCTGCCGTAGTGTAGGGTTGTTGTGTCTGTAGTTAAGGTAATAATATTATGAGCACGAATGTAGAAACACCATCAAGTGCGATGGAGTCAGTAAAGTGGTTAGTAGCAATCGCGCTACTTGCAGGCGCAGTTGTTGGTAATCACATGTATGCAGATCAATCTGTATTACTACGTGCTATTGGCGTTGTTGTTGCAATAGCGGCCGGATTAGCAATTGCCTCGCAAACATTTAAGGGACGTAACTTTCTTGCTTTCGCTAAAGAAGCTCGAATTGAAGTACGCAAAGTTATTTGGCCAACGCGCCAAGAAACTACCCACACGACATTAATTGTAATGGTTGCAACAGTGATTATGGCACTTATCCTTTGGGGATTAGATGGCATTTTATTCCGCGCTGTAGGCTTTTTAACTGGATTGGAGATCTGATCCCATGTCGGATGAGAACGAGAACAAAGAAATTAAGTTACGTTGGTATGTAGTACAGGCCTTTTCTGGTTACGAAAAGCGTGTAGCTCAAACGTTAATTGAACATATTAAAATCGAAGGTCTAGAATCGAGCTTTGGTGAGATACTAGTACCAACTGAAGAAGTTGTTGAGATGCGCGCTGGCCAAAAGCGTAAATCTGAGCGTAAATTCTTCCCAGGTTATGTATTAGTACAAATGGATATGAATGACGCAAGCTGGCACTTAGTGAACAGCACAGAACGCGTTATGGGCTTTATTGGTGGTACGTCTGATCGTCCTGCTCCTATCAGCCCTAAAGAAGCTGAGCGCATTCTTAATCGCCTACAAGAAAATGCTGAAGCACCTAAACCTGCTACATTATTTGAACCAGGTGAAGTTGTACGCGTTACAGATGGTCCATTTGCAGATTTCAGTGGTGTAGTTGAAGAAGTTGACTACGAAAAGAGCCGCGTAAAAGTATCTGTACTTATTTTTGGTCGTTCTACGCCAGTTGAGCTTGAATTCGGTCAAGTTGAGCAAGATAAGTAATTGATTAAAAAAGCTTCGCTAATTTTTATTTAAATTTTGGCATGAAGCTTGAAAAAGGCCGCTGATTAACTTATAATCAGCGGCCTTTTTGTATTAAGGTAAAATTTATTTTTTACTGTGCAAAAAGTACGAAACCAATTTTTAAACTGGGAAGCCGTTAGAGTACGCGTCCTCGCGCGCACAAGGCTGAGACCCACCAAATGAGGTATTTATAATGGCTAAAAAAGTTGAAGCTCTAATCAAGCTACAAGTTGCCGCTGGTATGGCTAATCCTAGTCCTCCAGTAGGTCCTGCACTAGGTCAACACGGTGTAAACATCATGGAATTCTGTAAAGCGTTTAACGCACGTACAGAGTCTATCGAAAAAGGCGCTCCAGTTCCTGTAGTGATCTCTGTTTACGGTGACCGTTCATTTACGTTCGACATGAAAACGCCACCTGCTGCTTACTTACTTAAGAAAGCTGCTGGTATCAAGTCAGGCTCAGGCCGTCCTAACACTGATAAAGTAGGCACAGTAACTCGTGCTCAACTTGAAGAAATTGTTGAGACAAAACGAACTGACCTTACAGCTGCCGATATGGACGCAGCGGTTCGCACTATCGCAGGTTCTGCGCGTGCGATGGGCTTGAACGTAGAGGACTAAGAAATGGCTAAATTAACTAAACGTATGCGTACTATCCGCGAAAAAGTGGAAGTAACTAAAGATTACGAAATCAATGAAGCAGTTGCTCTTTTAAAAGAGTTAGCGACAGCTAAATTCGTAGAAAGTGTTGACGTTGCCGTTAACCTTGGTATCGATGCTCGTAAATCTGATCAAAACGTTCGTGGTGCTACTGTACTACCTAACGGTACTGGTCGTGACGTTCGTGTTGCTGTATTCACACAAGGCGCTAATGCAGAAGCTGCAAAAGAAGCCGGTGCTGAATTAGTAGGTATGGAAGATCTTGCTGAACTAGTTAAAAAAGGCGAGATGAACTTTGACGTTGTTGTTGCATCACCAGACGCTATGCGTGTTGTTGGTCAACTAGGTCAAATCTTAGGCCCACGTGGTCTAATGCCAAACCCTAAAACTGGTACTGTAACGCCTAACGTTGCAGAAGCAGTTAAAAATGCTAAAGCAGGTCAAGTACGTTACCGTAATGACAAAAATGGCATCATCCATACTACTATTGGTAAGGTTGATTTCACTGCAGAGCAGTTACAACAAAACCTTGAAGCTCTAATTGTTGCGCTTAAGAAGGCTAAACCTTCTCAAGCTAAAGGTGTTTACTTGAAGAAAGTAACTATCTCTACAACAATGGGCGCAGGTGTTTCTGTTGACCAAAACACTTTAAGCACTATTGTTGCTTAATTGAGTGTTTACATGGCGTGAAATTTGTACTATAATTTCGCGCCATTTTGTTGATTAATTTATTAATTTGCAAAGTAAAGAATTCGGGTTGAAGTCCATAATTTCGTTAAGCCTTCGGGGTTAACGATAAATTGGGCTTCCGTCCAAGACCGTAGGTGGCTTCGGCCTTAATATTCACCTACGTAGACGGTGTAGACCCCAGATAGATTTTTCCTAATCCTTCTGGCTCTCGCCGTAAAAAGCATCTCTACCTTGTTTGGTAGGGAAGAGTAGAACAGGGGAATCCGATAATCGGTACCCCCATTAAACCAGGAGTAACACCCATGGCTTTAAATCTTCAAGGCAAAAAAGCAATAGTTGCTGAAGTCAACGAAGCAGCCAATGGTGCTCTATCTGCAGTTGTTGCAGATTCTCGTGGTGTAACAGTTGGCGCAATCACTGCCCTTCGTAAAGAAGCTCGTGCAAATGGTGTTTGGATGAAAGTTGTCCGTAACACTTTAGCAAAACGTGCTCTTGAAGGAACAGATTTTGAGTGTCTTTCTGATTCATTTGTTGGTCCAAGCTTAATCGCTTTCTCATCAGAGCACCCAGGTGCTGCTGCGCGTATCTTTTCAGATTTCGCGAAAAAGAATGAGAAATTCGAGCTTAAAACGGCCGCTTTTGAAGGAAATGTTGTTGATGCAGCAATGCTTGCTACATTACCTACATACGATGAAGCTGTTGCACGCTTAATGAGTGCTATGAAAGAAGCGTCTGCTGGCAAATTGTGTAAAACAATTGAAGCAGTACGTGTACAGAAAGAAGAGCAAGCTGCTTAATTTTAAGCTGTATAATCTCACTTTCGGTGTAAAATTTATTTGGACTTAATGTCCGTTAATTATTAGGAAATTTGTAATGTCTGTATCTAAAGACCAAATCCTTGACGCAATTGCTGAAATGTCAGTAATGGACGTTGTTGCTCTTATCGAAGCAATGGAAGAAAAATTCGGCGTAACTGCTGCAGCTGCAATGGTAGCTGGTCCAGCTGCTGAAGCTGCTGAAGAGAAAACAGAATTTGACGTAATCCTTACTGGCGCTGGCGCTAACAAGGTTTCTGCAATCAAAGCTGTTCGTAGCGCAACTGGCCTTGGCCTTAAAGAAGCGAAAGCTCTTGTTGAAGCTGCTCCTACACCTGTTAAAGAAGGTGTATCTAAAGAAGAAGCTGAAGCACTTGCAAAAGATCTTACTGAAGCTGGTGCTGAAGTTGAGGTTAAGTAATTTAGCTTTTGCTAAGTTCGCTGCCTGAGAAATCAGGCAAGGGCTGGTGATTATTTAATCACCGGCCTTTTTGCGCTATAGAGTGATGCACTCTTTTAGTTCAAATAAAATCTGATTTTTTCTTTACTTTCAACGCTTTATAGTTTGCTAGTGTTAAAGTGGGATCTAATTAGAACAACAGTTAAATGTTGTAAAATCTTGGCATAGCTGCCAGTTAAGTCTGTTCTTACAAGAACAGGTCGGGTCAAAGATCAGCAAGCTGAGGAACCCCATGGCTTACTCTTATTCTGAAAAGAAACGTATCCGTAAGGATTTTGGTAAACGTCCACAAGTTTTGGATATACCTTTTTTACTGTCTACACAGTTAGAATCGTTTAAAAAATTCTTAGTGCCGGACGCTGATGGCGATCATGGTTTGGAAGCTGCCTTCCGTTCTGTGTTCCCTATTAAAAGCTACTCGGGAAATTCTGAGCTTCAATACGTAAGTTACCGTATTGGTGAGCCAGTTTTCGATGTAAAAGAATGTCAAATTCGCGGTGTGACTTATTCTGCTCCACTTCGCGTGAAACTGCGTCTTGTTGTTATGGACAAAGAAGCACCAGGCACAGTTAAAGACATTAAAGAGCAAGAAGTTTACATGGGCGAAATTCCGCTCATGACAGATACCGGTACTTTTGTAATCAATGGTACAGAGCGTGTTATCGTTTCTCAGCTACACCGTAGCCCTGGTGTATTCTTTGATAACGACCGCGGTAAAACCCATTCATCGGGTAAAGTATTATATAACGCACGCGTTATACCTTACCGTGGTTCATGGTTAGACTTCGAATTTGATGCAAAAGATAACTTATATGTACGTATTGACCGCCGTCGTAAATTACCGGCGTCTATCATCCTACGTGCACTAGAGTATTCTAGCGAAGAAATCCTAGATATGTTCTTCGATAACACTACGTTTGAAGTAACGAATGGTAAAGTTCTTATGGAACTTGTACCTTCGCGTTTACGTGGTGAAACTGCCGCTTTTGATATCAAGAGCGAAGACGGTGAAGTATTTGTTGAAAGCGGTCGTCGTGTTACGGCTCGCCACATCAAGAGCATCGAGAAGAAAGGCATTAAGCAATTAGAAGTACCACATGAGTACATCATTGGCCGTATTGTAGCTAAAAACTATGTTGATGAGTCAACTGGTGAAGTTATTGCAAATGCAAATGACGAGCTAACTCTAGAGCTAATGGCTGAATTGGTTAAAGCCGGTCACACTAAAATTGATACGTTATATATCAATGAAGTGGACAGCGGTGCTTACATGTCAAATACATTGAACATTGACTCTTCAAGCAGCCGTTTAGAAGCACTAGTAGAAATTTACCGCATGATGCGCCCAGGCGAGCCACCGACGAAAGACGCGGCTGAAGCCTTATTCCAGAACTTGTTCTTCTCTGAAGAGCGTTATGACTTATCTACTGTAGGTCGTATGAAGTTCAATAGCCGTGTTGGTTACGATACAGACACAGGCCCAGGCACATTAAGCAAAGAAGACATCGTGTCTGTTATGAAAGTATTAATTGCTATTCGTAACGGTCAAGGCGATGTTGATGATATCGATCACTTAGGCAACCGTCGTATACGTAGTGTTGGCGAAATGGCTGAGAACCAATTCCGTGTTGGTCTAGTACGTGTTGAACGTGCTGTACGTGAGCGTTTAAGCTTAGGTGACCTTGACGCGATAATGCCACAAGATCTTATTAACGCTAAGCCTATTTCGGCAGCGGTTAAAGAGTTCTTCGGCTCGTCTCAGTTATCACAGTTTATGGACCAAAATAACCCACTATCAGAAGTTACGCATAAACGTCGTATCTCTGCATTAGGTCCGGGCGGTCTAACTCGTGAACGCGCTGGCTTTGAAGTACGTGACGTTCACGTAACTCACTATGGTCGCGTATGTCCAATCGAGACTCCTGAGGGTCCAAACATCGGTCTAATTAACTCGTTGTCTACGTACGCACGTACAAATGACTACGGTTTCTTAGAAACACCTTACCGCAAAGTGGTAGATGGTGTTGTAACTGATGAAGTTGATTACTTATCAGCCATTGAAGAAGGTCAGTTTGTTATCGCACAGGCGAACTCAAACTTAACTGAAACCAATGAGTTTGTTGATGAACTTATTCCATGTCGTCACAAAGGTGAATCTACCTTTATGGGTCGCATGGACCAGCAGTATATGGATGTATCACCACAACAGGTGATCTCTGTAGCGGCAGCACTTATCCCGTTCCTAGAACACGATGATGCTAACCGTGCATTGATGGGTTCAAACATGCAACGTCAAGCAGTACCAACATTGAAAGCGGATAAACCGTTAGTAGGTACTGGTATTGAGTTAACACTAGCGAAAGACTCTGGTGTAACTATCGTTGCTAAACGTGGTGGTGAAGTAATGTATGCTGACGCAAGTCGCATCGTTGTAAATGTACATGAAGAAGAACGCATCCCTGGTGAAGCGGGCATCGACATCTACAACTTAACCAAATACACACGTTCTAACCAAAATACATGTATTAACCAAAAACCAACTTGTATGGTTGGCGAACCGGTTACTCGTGGTGATGTGTTAGCAGATGGTCCTTCGACTGACTTAGGTGACTTAGCCCTTGGTCAAAACCTTCGCGTGGCATTCATGCCATGGAACGGTTACAACTTCGAAGATTCAATCTTGTTATCAGAGCGCGTAGTTGAAGAAGATCGTCTAACGACTATCCATATTCAAGAACTACAGTGTGTTGCCCGTGATACTAAATTAGGTCCTGAAGAGATCACTGCAGATATCCCGAATGTGGGTGAGTCTGCGCTAGGCAAGCTTGATGAATCAGGCGTTGTATATATTGGTGCTGAAGTTAAAGGCGGCGATATCCTAGTAGGTAAAGTGACTCCTAAAGGCGAGACACAGCTTACACCTGAAGAGAAGCTACTACGTGCTATCTTCGGCGAAAAAGCGTCTGACGTTAAAGACAGCTCTTTACGCGTACCAAACTCTGTAACTGGTACTGTAATTGACGTGCAAGTTTTCACCCGTGATGGTGTTGAAAAAGATAAACGTGCGTTAGAAGTTGAAGATATGCAGCTTCGCGAAGCGAAGAAAGACTTCAACGAAGAGTTCCGTATTTTAGAAGCAGGCGTTTTAGACCGTGCACGCAAGCTACTTGTAGCTGCTGGTTTTGATGAAGATAAACTTGCATCTCTTAATGCTGAAAAAGTACTTACGCAAAGCCTTGCTGAAGAAGACAAGCAAGCTGAGCTTGAGCAACTAGCTGCACAGTACGATGAGCTTAAAGCTGAATACGATAAAAAGTTTGAAAACAAACGTCGTAAAATTACTCAGGGTGATGATTTAGCACCAGGCGTACTTAAGATTGTTAAAGTATACCTAGCTGTTAAACGTCGTATCCAACCGGGTGATAAAATGGCGGGTCGTCACGGTAACAAAGGTGTTATCTCGACTATCGTACCAGTAGAAGATATGCCTTACGATGACAAAGGTCGTACGGTAGATATCGTATTGAATCCACTAGGTGTACCATCGCGTATGAACATCGGTCAGATCCTTGAAACACATATGGGTCTTGCTGCACGTGGTATCGGTGAACGTATTGAAGAGATGATGAAAGAACAACGTGAGCTTCATGAGCTACGTGAATTCATCAAGCAAGCTTACGAAATTGGTGAATCTCGCCAAGTTGTAGACATTGCTAGCTTCACTGATGACGAAATTCGTCGTCTAGCTGAAAACTTAAAAGGTGGTTTACCAATAGCTACTCCTGCATTTGATGGCGCGAAAGAAAACGAAATCAAAGACATGCTTGAGCTTGGTGGATATCCTCGAAGTGGTCAGGTTACACTTTATGATGGCCGTACTGGCGATCAGTTTGAACGTCAAGTAACTGTTGGTTACATGTACATGCTTAAACTTAACCACTTGGTTGACGATAAGATGCACGCACGTTCTACTGGTTCTTATAGCCTTGTTACTCAGCAGCCGCTGGGTGGTAAAGCACAGTTCGGTGGCCAGCGTTTTGGTGAGATGGAAGTATGGGCACTTGAAGCTTACGGTGCTGCTTACACTCTACAAGAAATGCTAACAGTGAAATCGGATGACGTGAACGGTCGTACTAAGATGTATAAAAACATCGTTGATGGTAACCATAAAATGGAACCAGGTATGCCAGAATCGTTCAACGTATTGTTGAAAGAAATCCGCTCACTGGGTATCAACATCGAGTTGGAAGAAAATTAAGCCAATTAGATGCTGCAGTTAACGCTGCAGCATCTGTTACGGCTGAATAGAATGTAGGGACGAGACTACCCGTCCTCAAGATTAACTCCGACAGGAGAGCTAAGGTGAAAGACTTACTTAAGTTTCTGAAGCAACAAAATAAGACCGAAGAATTCGATGCAATTCGCATTGGTCTTGCTTCACCAGACATGGTTCGTTCATGGTCATACGGTGAAGTAAAGAAACCTGAGACTATTAACTACCGTACTTTCAAGCCTGAGCGCGACGGCTTATTCTGTGCCCGTATTTTCGGCCCAGTGAAAGATTATGAGTGTTTATGTGGTAAATATAAACGCCTTAAACACCGTGGTGTGATCTGTGAAAAGTGTGGCGTTGAAGTAACACTCACTAAGGTGCGACGCGATCGTATGGGTCATATCGACCTTGCGAGCCCAGTTGCACATATATGGTTTTTAAAATCATTACCGTCACGTATCGGCTTAATGCTAGATATGACGCTTCGTGATATTGAACGTGTTCTTTACTTCGAATCATTCGTAGTAACTGAGCCTGGTATGACAACGCTTGAGCGCGGTCAACTATTAGGTGAAGAAGAATACTTAGATTCACTAGAAGAGCACGGTGATGAGTTTGAAGCGAAGATGGGTGCTGAAGCAGTTTTAGACTTGCTTCGTGAACTCGATCTTGCTCAATTAATTGCTGAAATGCGTGAAGAGTTACCAACAATTAACTCTGAAACTAAGCGTAAAAAGATCACTAAACGTCTTAAGTTAATGGAATCGTTCCACCAATCAGGTAATAACCCTGAGTGGATGATCATGACAGTACTTCCAGTATTGCCACCAGATCTACGCCCATTAGTACCATTAGACGGTGGTCGTTTTGCGACATCTGATCTAAATGACCTTTACCGTCGTGTTATTAACCGTAACAACCGTCTTAAGCGTCTACTAGATTTAGCAGCACCAGACATTATTGTACGCAACGAAAAACGTATGTTACAAGAAGCGGTAGATGCGCTACTTGATAACGGTCGTCGTGGTCGTGCAATTACAGGTTCTAACAAGCGTCCTCTTAAATCTCTTGCTGATATGATCAAGGGTAAGCAAGGTCGTTTCCGTCAGAATCTACTTGGTAAGCGTGTAGATTATTCAGGCCGTTCTGTAATCACAGTAGGTCCTACTCTTAAGCTTCACCAATGTGGTCTTCCTAAGAAGATGGCACTAGAGTTATTCAAACCATTCATCTATGGCAAATTAGAGCGTCGCGGCATGGCTACGACAATCAAAGCAGCTAAGAAGATGGTTGAGCGTGAAGTTCCGGAAGTATGGGATGTACTTGACGAAGTAATTCGTGAACATCCAGTATTACTTAACCGTGCACCAACACTTCACCGTTTGGGTATCCAAGCGTTTGAACCTGTGCTTATCGAAGGTAAAGCGATTCATTTGCACCCATTAGTATGTGCGGCCTACAACGCCGATTTCGATGGTGACCAAATGGCGGTACACGTACCGTTAACAATCGAAGCACAGCTTGAAGCTCGTGCCTTAATGATGTCAACAAACAACATTCTATCTCCTGCGAATGGTGAGCCAATCATCGTTCCTTCACAGGATGTTGTATTGGGTCTTTATTACATGACTCGTGACCGCATTAACGCTAAAGGCGAAGGCGCGATATTTAAAGATCCAAAAGAAGCAGAAAAAGCATACCGCAGCGGCAATGCTGACCTTCACGCAATCGTGAAAGTACGTATTAGCCAATCAGTTAAAAACGAAGATGGTGTAGTAGAAGATACTATTACTGTAATCGATACAACTGTAGGTCGTGCAATTCTATCTCTAATTTTACCAACTGGTATGCCGTTTGCGTCAATCAACCAGCCACTAGGTAAAAAGCAGATTTCTAGCTTATTGAATGAGTGTTACCGTCGTCTAGGTCTTAAAGACACTGTTGTGTTTGCTGACCAAGTTATGTACACCGGTTTCCATTATGCAATGAAGTCAGGTGTTTCTATCGGTATTGATGACTTAGTTATCCCACCGGTTAAAGCACAAATAATTGAATCAGCTGAAGCTGAAGTTACTGAAATCAACCAACAATTCCAATCAGGTCTTGTAACGGCTGGTGAAAAGTACAATAAAGTTATCGATATCTGGTCACGTGTAAACGAAAACTTATCACGTGAGATGATGTCTAACTTGTCAAAAGATACAGTTATTAATGCTAAAGGTGAAGAAGTAGAGCAACCGTCATTTAACTCAGTGTTTATGATGGCCGACTCAGGTGCTCGTGGTAGTGCTGCACAGATTCGTCAGTTGGCGGGTATGCGTGGTCTAATGGCACGTCCAGATGGTTCAATCATCGAGACGCCAATCACAGCTAACTTCCGTGAAGGTCTAAACGTACTTCAGTACTTCATCTCAACGCATGGTGCGCGTAAAGGTCTTGCCGATACTGCACTTAAAACAGCTAACTCGGGTTACCTAACGCGTCGTCTAGTAGACGTAGCACAAGATTTGGTAATCAATGAAGATGACTGTGGCACAGAAGATGGCTTAACAATGAAACCGCTTATTGAAGGTGGTGATGTTGTAGAAGCACTTCGTGAACGTGTTTTAGGTCGTGTTGTAGCTGAAGATATTGTAATTCCAGGTACTAATACTGTACTTGTTGAACGTAATATCATGCTTGATGAAAAACTGTGTGACCTTTTAGAAGAGCACTCAGTGGATGAAGTTCGCGTACGTTCTGTTATCACATGTGATAACGACTTTGGTGTATGTGCTAAGTGTTATGGTCGTGACCTTGCACGTGGTCATATCATCAACGCGGGTGAATCAGTCGGTGTTATCGCGGCGCAGTCAATCGGTGAGCCGGGTACACAGCTTACGATGCGTACATTCCACATCGGTGGTGCAGCATCAAGAGCGTCAGCAGAAAATAATGTACAAGTTAAAACTAACGGTACATTAAAACTGCACAACGCAAAATATGTATTAAATACAGATGGTAAGATTGTTATTACCTCACGTTCTACTGAGATCACTATCATTGATAGCTATGGTCGTGAAAAAGAGCGTTATAAAGTACCTTACGGTGCGGTATTAACAGTGCAAGACAATGCTGAAGTTCAAGGTAACGACATCGTTGCTACTTGGGACCCGCATAGTCACCCAATCGTTCTTGAGCATAAGTCAAAAGTATCGTTTAGCGACATAGATGACTCAAATACTGAAGCACAGACTGATGAACTAACAGGTTTAACCCGTGTAGTTGTTAAAGATCTTGCTAAAGTAAATACTAAAGAACCTAAGCTTATCATTGAAAGTGAAGAGCGCGGTCTGCAAGAAACACGTCTTCCTTCATTCACTACGATTGAAGTTATTGACGGCGTTACAGCAAACCCTGGTGACGTGTTAGCACGTATACCACAAGAAGGTTCGAAAACTCGTGATATCACGGGTGGTCTACCACGCGTAGCCGACTTATTTGAAGCGCGTAAACCTAAAGAGCCAGCTATCTTAGCTGAGATCACAGGTACTATTAGCTTCGGTAAAGAGACTAAAGGTAAGAAGCGTTTAGTTATTACTCCAGCAGAAGGCGATCATTACGAAGAAATGATTCCTAAGTGGCGTCAACTTAACGTGTTTGAAGGTGAGCAAGTGTCTAAAGGTGAAGTTATCGCCGATGGTCCTGAATCGCCGCATGACATCTTACGCCTACGTGGTGTGACTCATGTTGCTAACTACATCGTTAACGAAGTGCAAGAGGTTTACCGTTTGCAAGGCGTTAAGATCAATGACAAGCACATTGAAACAATTATCCGTCAGATGATTCGTAAATGTACCATCATACACGGCGGTGATACTGACTTCTTAGCCGGTGAACAAATCGAAGTGGCGCGCGTTAATATCGCAAACCGTGACCTTGAAAAACAAGGTAAGATACCAGCTAAGTTTGAAATCCAGTTAATGGGTATCACAAAAGCATCACTAGCAACAGAATCTTTCATCTCTGCAGCGTCTTTCCAAGAGACAACACGTGTTCTTACAGATGCGGCAGTGAATGGTAAGAGCGATGAGCTTCGCGGTCTTAAAGAAAACGTAATTGTGGGTCGTTTGATCCCAGCCGGTACCGGTTTTGCGTATCATCAAGATCGTATGGCTCGCCGTAAACAAAGCAAAGTTGTAGTAGAAGAGCAAACAGTAAGTGCAGAAGAGGCGACTCAAGCACTTACAGACGCTCTAAATGCTGATTTGTCTGGAAATCAATAAACTGTTCTTAATCAATAGATTAAGTGATCGTCAGGCAGTTATATGCTGTCTTACGATTAGTTTAGGTTGACAGGTTAAACTTTGCTCATTAAAATTCCGCCACCCATTTACTTGTGTGCTTAATGCAGGCTCGTAAATAAAGGGCGGATTTTTTTATTTTTTTCAGTAGTAATTTTAATTTCAGGAGCTATTTAAATGGCAACTATTAACCAGCTAGTGCGTAAGCCACGCCGTAGCAAGGTTACGAAAAGTAACTCAGCTGCACTAAAAGCGTGTCCGCAAAAGCGCGGTGTATGTACTCGCGTATATACAACTACACCTAAGAAACCAAACTCGGCGTTACGTAAAGTAGCACGTGTACGTTTAACTAACGGTTTCGAAGTAACTTCATACATTGGCGGTGAAGGTCATAACCTTCAAGAGCATAGTGTAATCCTAATCCGTGGTGGTCGTGTTAAAGATTTACCAGGTGTGCGTTTTCACACTGTTCGTGGTGCACTTGACTGTGCAGGCGTTAGCGATCGTCGTCAAGCTCGTTCTAAATACGGTGCAAAACGCCCTAAAGGGTAATTGTATTCCGTTAGTAAGGCCAAGCACTAAATATTTATAATTATTGTTTTGGGTGATTGACTCGAAAGAGCAAACCTGAATATACCGGAGATACAAAATGCCTAGAAGACGCGTAATCGGTCAACGTAAAATTCTTCCAGATCCTAAGTTCGGATCGGAACTTCTTGCTAAATTCGTTAACATCGTGATGTTAGACGGCAAGAAATCTACTGCTGAAAAAATTGTTTATGGTGCGCTAGACGTGGCTGCTGAGAAATCAGGCAAGTCGCACCTAGAAATCTTTGAAACTGCACTTGATAACATCCGTCCACAGGTAGAGGTTAAATCTCGCCGTGTTGGTGGTTCAACTTATCAAGTACCAGTTGAAGTACGTCCAGTTCGTCGTAACGCATTAGGTATGCGTTGGTTAGTAGACGCTGCACGTAAGCGTGGCGAAAAATCTATGGGCTTACGTTTAGCTCAAGAAATCGTTGACGCTTCTGATAATAAAGGCACTGCGGTTAAGAAACGTGAAGACGTTCACCGTATGGCTGAAGCGAATAAAGCATTCGCTCATTACCGTTGGTAATCTGTCTTTAACCTTTAAGAGGATCATATGGCACGTACAACTCCACTTGAGCGCTATCGTAATATAGGTATTGTTGCTCACGTAGATGCAGGCAAAACCACCACAACAGAACGTGTTCTGTTCTACACAGGTCTTTCTCATAAGATCGGTGAAGTACATGATGGCGCTGCAACTATGGATTGGATGGAGCAGGAACAAGAGCGTGGTATCACAATCACTTCTGCTGCAACAACGTGTTTTTGGAAAGGGATGGACGCTCAATTTGACGCCCATCGTATCAATATTATTGATACTCCAGGACACGTAGATTTCACTATCGAAGTAGAGCGTTCTTTACGCGTATTAGATGGTGCGGTAGTTGTTCTTTGTGCTTCATCTGGTGTACAGCCGCAAACTGAGACAGTTTGGCGTCAAGCGAACAAATACGAAGTTCCGAGAATGATCTTCGTAAATAAAATGGATCGCACGGGCGCAGACTTCTTAGCAGTGGTCAGCCAGGTGAAATCTCGTCTTGGAGCAACGCCTGTTCCAATTCAGTTGCCTGTAGGCGCTGAGGACGACTTTAAAGGTGTTATTGACCTTATAAAAATGAAAGTGATTAACTGGAACGAAGCGGACCAGGGTATGACTTTCTCTTATGAGGCAATACCGGCAGAACTTCTGGAATTAGCTGAAGAATGGCGCGCTCATTTAGTTGAAAGCGCTGCTGAAGCAACAGAAGAACTAATGGATAAATACTTAGAAGGTGAAGAGTTAAGTGAAGCAGAAATTAAAAATGCTTTACGCCAACGAACATTAGCAAATGAGATTGTTCCAGTTACTTGTGGTAGCGCATTTAAAAACAAAGGCGTTCAAGCAGTGCTTGATGGCGTTGTTGAATATATGCCGTCACCAGAGCAAGTGAAACAAATCCAAGGTATCTTAGAAAATGGTACTGAGGAAGAACGTCCAGCTAATGATAAAGCGCCGTTTGCTGCACTCGCATTTAAGATTGCAACAGACCCGTTCGTTGGAACCTTGACCTTTTTCCGTGTTTACTCTGGTACTGTTAAACAGGGTGACACGGTATATAATCCAGTAAAAAGTAAGCGTGAGCGACTTGGCCGTATCGTACAGATGCATTCAAACTCTCGTGAAGAGATCAAAGAAGTTTTCGCAGGTGACATCGCGGCAGCTATTGGTCTTAAAGACGTAACAACAGGTGAAACACTGTGTGATCCGAATTCTATTATTACGCTTGAGCGTATGGAATTCCCAGAACCAGTAATCTCTATTGCGGTTGAGCCCCGCACTATAGCTGACCAAGATAAGATGGGTATCGCACTAGGTAAACTAGCTGCTGAAGATCCTTCTTTTCGCGTACAAACTGACGAAGAATCAGGCCAGGTTATAATCTCTGGCATGGGTGAACTTCACCTAGATATCATCGTCGACCGTATGAAACGTGAATTCAGTGTTGAATGTAACGTTGGTAAGCCGCAGGTCTCATACCGAGAAGCTATTCGTTCAACTGTTAAGGTTGAAGGGAAGTTTATACGTCAGTCAGGTGGTCGTGGCCAATATGGACACGTTTGGATTAAACTTGAACCGATGGATATTACGAATGATGAGTCACCAATTTACGAGTTCGTTAACGAAACCGTAGGTGGTTCAGTTCCTAAAGAATTCGTTCCTGCGGTAGACAAAGGTATCCAAGAGCAAATGTCTCAAGGTGTACTGGCAGGCTACCCATTACTTGGCGTTAAAGCGACTTTATATGATGGTTCATTCCATGATGTAGATTCGAATGAAATGGCATTTAAAATAGCAGGTTCACTGGCAATGAAAAACGGGGCGCTTGAAGCTAACCCTGTACTTTTAGAGCCAGTAATGAAGGTTGAAGTACTCACTCCTGATTCAAATATGGGTGATGTAGTTGGCGACTTAAACCGTCGCCGCGGCATAATCGAAGGCATGGAAGATGCATTAGGTGGACTTAAGCAAATTAATGCGCAAGTTCCTCTTTCTGAAATGTTTGGTTATGCAACTGCTTTACGATCTGCAACACAGGGCCGTGCCTCATACTCTATGGAGTTTGTGAAGTACGCTGAAGCCTCTAAAAATGTCGCAGATACAATAATTTCAGCTCGCGCTGTTATATAATTTTAGCTTGTCTGGCTCAATAGTGAGTCAGGCTTTAATTTCTTTATTAGGAATTTTTTAAGATGGCAAAAGAAAAGTTTGAACGCGTAAAACCGCACGTAAACGTTGGTACAATCGGCCACGTTGACCACGGTAAAACTACACTAACTGCAGCAATCACTAACGTACTTGCAAAAGTATACGGCGG
>NZ_JACJDY010000011.1:0-149320 GCF_014163785.1 Pseudoalteromonas sp. SR43-7
ATGCCGAACTCAGTAGTGAAACGAAACAGCGCCGATGATAGTGTAGCATTTGCTATGTGAAAGTAGGACATTACCAGGCTTCAAATTAAAGAAACCCGTTACAGCAATGTGACGGGTTTTTTGCTGTCTGGGATTTAGTAAATAGCCAAGAGCCCATGCCGAACTAAGTAGTGAAACAAAACAGCTCGAAGGCGAGCTCCGGCCAACGATAGTGTAGCATTTGCTATGTGACTTTCTACCGCTGTGGGCACTACGACATTCTACTGCGTAGCGCACCGACCTCACATTGTAGAGAGCCCGACTAGAAATGGTCGGGCTTTTTTACGTCTGCATAAAAGTAAAATGTGCGCAATTAACATATACTCATATCGCGACACAAAGATAGTGTAGCATTTCACTGTGGCTCTCCACCGTTGTGGGCACTACGACATTATCAGGCTTCAAATTGTAGAGACCCGTTACAGCAATGTGACGGGTTTTTTGCTGTCTGGGATTTAGTAAATAGCCAAGAGCCCATGCCGAACTAAGTAGTGAAACCAAACAGCTCGAAGGCTAGCCCCACGGAAGGCCGCCCCGACACAATGATAGTGTAGCATTTCACTGTGGCTCTCCACCGCTGTGGGCACTACTACATCCTATTGCGTAGCGCACAGGCTTCAAATTGTAGAGAGCCCGACTAGAAATAGTCGGGCTTTTTTACATCTGCAGAAAAGTCAAATATGGGCAATTAATATACACTCATACCAACACCATCGAGTAGGGCGGCAAAATAGATCACTTAATTAAGCTAATTGGTATAAAAATAAAATTGTGAACTACCGAATTTACGTTTTCGGTTTGTGTAAGCAGTTGTTTAGGTGAAGTATTAAACAGAATTTATAAATTAGTTTGATTAGTTCATTATAACTCGTTAACTAACCACAGACTTAGCTTGTTTATGAGGGCAATGAATACTAATATGATTTCATGATCTTATAACTAAATCTATTGGCTTAGTTGTTTTAAAATTACTACCAATAATGATTGTGAGCTGTAACTTAAATGCCTTATGAAACATTTGTAGATGACTCTGCATCGCTAGTTGAATTTACCCGAGTTTACTTAGCTATTTTTTATACTTTTGTTGCCGGATTTTATACATTTAGAATTATTTATAAAAATCGAAATACACCATCAGGCGTTATTTATCCCGGTGATAAATTTTGTACTAGTTGGTGGAACCATATGGTTTTTAAATTTTTCAGGGCTGCTATTTGGTTTGTATGTGTAATTAGAGTGTTTGTACCTGAGTTAGATAGCTATCTTGGGCTATTCCCAATACTCAATGGCTGGCCAGGCGTATTATTTGGCGATGTATTATTGACCGCAGGCTTTATTTTAACGATGTTTGTACATTTTCATATGGCAGCCCTTTGGCGTTCAGGAATTGATCCTAAGGGACCACATGAACTTAAAACATCAGGATTATATGAATACTCTAGGAATCCGATGTATTTAGGCGTTGTAGCTGCACAGGTGGGGTTCTTTTTAGCCTTACCTAGTATATTTAGTTTGACCTGTTTAGTTATTGGTTTTACAGCTATATATAGACAAACATTAGTTGAGGAGGCTCATTTAGCCCATCGTTTTTCTACAGAATATAAAGAGTATAAACAACTAGTCCCTCGCTGGTTATAGCTTGGGATTGAGCTTTAAATACATGGATTTTTAAGGCAAGAGTAAAGAAGTGTTCTGTATTGGCTGCTAAAATCTAGCACGATAGACATAAATCAGATCACTTTTTTTTGTTTTATACCAATTCGCTTAATTAAGTGATCTATTTTGAGGATGGAAAACGTGTTGATAGCTAGGCAAAAAAATTGCTATTTAGTTGTTCTCGGCAATTGCTCCTGCATTGCTCTACCTTCTGCATCCATGCAGTCGTAAATGAGAATTTTTTAACACAGGTAGCGACCCGTTTAGCCCCGCAAAATGATTAAGTATTATTGCGGATTGGTATTATATACTTTTCCATAAACTCTTGTTTAGTAATTGCCTTTGAAAAAATGTAGCCTTGAATATAATCACAAGCAAGCTGCTTTAATAGGTCATACTGTTTTTGTGTCTCAACTCCTTCAGCAACCACCATTACGTCTAGATTGTGAGCCATAGTGATAATAGCTTTCACGAGAGCAATACTATTATCGTTTGATTCTATATCGTTGATAAATGAGCGATCTATTTTTAAAATATCTATATCTAAGCGTTGTAAATACGCCAAAGAAGAATAACCAACACCAAAGTCGTCAATCGCAATATCTATATTAATAGTGCTTAAGCGTTTTAATTGTCGTTGTATTGACGAGTCGGGATCCATTAAAGTATTTTCAGTGACTTCAATTAAAATTGTGTTTGCAGGTAGTTGATACTTTTTACTTGCTACAATCCATTCATCCACCCAGCAACCAGCACGGTCAATTTCAAGAGGTGATGTATTCACACTGACTTGAATTGCCTTTTCACTTAAAACATTGAATTGGACAGTATCTTGAATTGCTTGAGATTTTACCCATTGGCCGATATCGTTTATTAATCCGTTTTTTTCAGCGACAGGTATAAATTCATTTGGCCCTATTAGGCCTCGTTCAGGGTGATTCCAACGAATTAGAGCTTCAGCTTTTGGTACTGATTTCCCGTCAATTGAAAATATAGGTTGGTAAAATAATTCAAATTGGTTTTTAACAATTGCAGTGCGTATCTCCTCTATTAGACGACGCTTTTCTGTGGCTTTTTCTTCTATAGCATAAGAGAAAAATTCATACCGATTCCGCCCTTTATTTTTAGATAAATACATTGCTTGGTCAGCGCGTCTAACGAGCTCTTCTACTGTTAAACCATCAGCAGGGAAAAATGTTAAACCTATGCTTGCAGTAACATAGACTGTCTCTTTTTTTACTTTAATGCTCTGCATTAAGCTGCTTTTTACAGCTTCGGCAATTTTTGATGCTTCATCCGGGCTATTTACACCCTCTAAAATTAATGTAAATTCGTCACCACCTAAACGTGCGACTGTATCTTTAGTCGTTATACAACTTTGCAGTCTTGTGGCTACTTGGTGTAAGAGTAAATCACCGTAGTCGTGACCTAGGCTGTCATTTACTTCTTTAAAGCCATCCAAATCTATGAATATAAGGGCGAACTTCATTCCCTTAATACTTACTAAGCTTTGTAGTTTTTCGTAAAAATAACGCCTGTTCGGTAAGTCGGTTAATCCATCTTGGTAGGCATATTGTTGCAACTGAATATTCGCATTTTCAAGTTCATTAGTACGCAGTCTAACTTGGTTTTCTAATGAATTTTCTCTTTGCTCAATGTTGTATAACATTGCATTAAAACAAGAGGTTAATTGTCCTACTTCATCTTGTGATAGCTGTTTAGCGCGTAAGCTATAATCGTGTGATGTAGTTATTTTATTTGCTGTTTGAGCTAGATATAAAATAGGGTTTAAAAAGCGACGCCTTAATAAAAGAGATAAAATTAGGCTGATGGCAAAGGTGAATACCATCAAAATCATTATAAATTTAAAGTAAAAAGTAATTCTGTCTTGAATGTAGCTGTTGTTAGCGCGTATTTTTAATATACCGTAATCATGCATATCGAGCTGAAGGGGTGTACTTACTTCAATACTTTGCTCCATATCTTCATCTTCGGATTGCGCAATAACAAGTTCCTCACCAGTCATACTTGTTACCATTATACTAATAACATCTGATCGTATAAGTATTGGGTTTATAAGCTCTTGCACTGCATCTAAATCATCAAACATAAGTGCTGTAGTTATATTCGGTGAAAGCATTTTTGACAGAGAGCCCAAGCTTTCTATTTGTTCCTCTTTAGCGCTAGTGATTTCATAAGCACTAAATACAATGGTTACTGTCGCGGTTGATACAAGTGCAACACTCATTAAGATTAATAGTAATTTTTTGCTCATCGTATTTAATGCAAATAGTTTTTTCATTGCACTACCTATCTACAACGCGGGCAAGACGTAGCACTTTTGAGCTCATAGTAATGCCTGCATCTTTAAGCTGTTTCGGAGCAATTTCAAAGCGAATTTTACCACTGGAAAGAAAAAACCTAATATGACCGCCATTTTCAATAAATGTGTCTGTTTCACCAATGAGCATAACGTTTTTCAGCTCTAAAGGTGTTACGTTTTGCCATTCGATAAATGTATCAGAGGTAATAAATAGCATGTTACACGCCGAGGTTGTTACTTCATCAAGAGTGATTAATTTATTGTATAGAGGTAAGTTTTTTATAGTGCGACTTTTTAAAGCGTTGTTAGCCGCATCAATAAAGTATTTATCAGGGCTACAAATAATAAATTCATTAAGAGATTCTACATGATAATCCCAGTGTCCAAAACGTGCAAAGTTATATAAGAAGCCTGCTTTTAGCATGTATTCTTTTTCAACAGCACAAACGCTGGCACTAAGAAGTGTCAACGTTATTAAGCTACTGTGAATTAAACTTCTTAATTTAATCATCTAATTAACTTAGAAATTTGCTGAAATTGTAAATGTAATACATTCATCAATATAGTTTGGTAATGTATAGGTTTCGCGCGTATTATTGTACTCAATATGTGAACCTGCAAAGAGGTTTTTACCCGAAATTGCAGTAGACCACACAGGTGTTGCTTGCCAATTCCAACTAACATCTAACGTTGTGTAATTATCAGTGTTATATGCATTTGAGTTTATTGCGCGCAATGTCGCAAACACATTATGGTTGGTTAAAAAAGAATAATCGGCTTTTGCAAATAACTGCCTGTTTTTAGAGTCATAGCCGATTGCGGGCTCTACTCGAGGAGGTAAATCGTAGTTATAATCGGTGTAACTATAACCAAACTCAGTATTGAGATTATCAACAGGTTGCCATGATACGACTAGGTCGAACCCTTTAGTGGTCGTGTCTGCTACAGATGCAAAGTCTAAATCTATGCGAGTCATTGTTAGTTCTTGATATACTTCTGGGATTCTCCCTGCTAGAAATAATTCAAGTATAGGAGTGAATTGTTCAGCATGCGTATTCATATCAATAACCGCTACGTTATTAGCATCGGTATAATAAGTAGAAAGATCCAATGACCAATCGTTAGCAGTAAAACGGTAGCCTAATTCATAAGATAGATAGTTTTCTGATTTAACTTTGTCGTTACCATTTAGGTAGGTTGCAATTCGGTATTCGTCTATTTGTCCAAAGCCAGAGCTTAAACCGGTAAGATCTTTAATTTCTGTACCATTAACTTTAAAGTTGTCGTTAAATTCAATCAATGTTGGTGTACGTACACTTCGCGATATAGCACCCCAAGTAAGGTGGTTATCTACTGGTTTGTATATAAGTCTTGCTGACGGTTGATTTTCCCAGCCAGTTAAATCGTTATGATCAAGCTTAGTACCAATAATAAAATCGAGTGTATCAGGCGTCACATTGTATTGAGCTTGAACAAGTGCACCAAACTGTTTGAGGTTATCAAAGTTTTTATCGCTATCTAAAAATACACTTTCTGCGAAAGAGATAGAGTTATACCGGTAGTTTAATCCCCAATCTAGCTGTAGAGATTGGTATATGAAGTTCATTTGATAATCAATATCTATCGATTCAAAATCTTCTTTAATATAATCTTGAGAACCATTTTGTTTCAGCCAAGAAATTTGTAGCATTTGATTGGCATCGGGCGACACTCTGTTTTCAAGGCGCGCCATTATGCGTGAGTCTGTTCGCTTTAAATCATCTGAGAATGAAATGTTTTCGTTGGTTTCATCTATAACACCTCGGTAGTTTTGACCAAGTGTTGAGTGAGTAACGTCCCCCTGAAGTAGCGCAGACCACTCATCATTAGGGGTAAAGTCAGCCCGAAAACCTAAAGAATTTTGTTTAGTTGTATCGTTAGGTGCGAGTAAGATCCCTTTTTTTGATTCATTCGCATCTTTTACATGACCATACACACGGTAGCTGCCTATGTTACTTATATCACCACCGTAACGAAGATTTGCATCAACATTTATTTGATTACCAGTTGTTACGTTTGCGTATCCACCGCGAGTATCAATACTGTTTTTAGTAATGATATTAATTACGCCATTATTTGCGTTACTACCCCAAAGTAATCCGCCTTGTCCGCGTATTACTTCAATGCGTTCAATGTCATACAAAGGAACGTTGAGTGTTTCCCAATAAACTGCAGCAAATTTTGGGGTATATAAGCTTTGTCCGTCAATCATAACCAATAGTTTGCTAGAAAATCGAGAAGCAATACCTCTTGATGAAATAGCCCATTGATTGTTATCGAGCTGACGTACAATTAAACCAGGCACCATTTTCAGTGCATCAGGTACTGATGTAGCACCAGAGTTAGTAATTTGTTCTTTACTTAATACATAAATAGATGAAGCGGTATCAAATGCTGATTGCGCTCTTTTCATCGCAGAAGTTGCTTGTACATCCATGCCCATTAAAGCATCAAGATCGAGGTCTTCATCTTCAAACGGCTCGGCCGTTAGGAGAGGGCAAACAAAAAGTAATGGCCAAAACAAACGTTGTGATATTTTCACCCAAAAGTCTCCTGCGCAATCAAAAAATCAAAAAATCAAAAACAGTCTTTGTTTTTGCAATACATGTGATATCACACAATATTAACATACATTAACAGTGTAAAAGCATAAGTGAGATTAAATCAAGGTAGCTAATTTTGTAGTAGTTAAAAGGTCTAATTTCGCCCAATTGAACTGTAAAAATATAGTTAAATGAACTTTATAAGTATATTTATTAAAGAGTCAGTAAAATGTAAATAACTGATAAATATATGTTTATATACAACTTAAAATTTAGTCTATTTCAGAATAACTTCAAAGTATTTACGGTTATTAAATATTTAATCTTAACTATTTCGTATCATGCTTCTCAAAGTAATATTAATTATATGGGCACAATTTATACCTAGCCCTGTGTTATCTGCGATTGTGGTTTAATTATCTTTGCTTTTGTTAAAGCTATATAGAATACTTAAATTTGCTTGGTTTTGCTTTGAAGGCACCAAAGTATGATAAAAAATGAATTAATTAATGTAGAAGCAGTACTCGATTTAATGCTTGATGCCGTTTGTGTGGTAGATAAACAAGGCACATTTGTTTTTGTAAGCGCAGCATTTGAGCAAATTTTTGGTTATACGGCCGACGAAGTTGTAGGCAAAAAGATGATTAACTATGTTTACGAAGGTGATCATTACAAAACGCATAACGCCGTAACTTCGCTATTGTCTGGCGAAACGGTAAACCCTCGCTTCGAAAACCGCTGGATGAGAAAAGATGGTCAAATAGTCCATATATTATGGTCTGTTCGTTGGTCAGAGCAACATCAAGTAAGAATTGCAGTTGCGCACGATATAACTGAGCGAAAAGTAATGGAAGAGCAGCTCTATTACATGGCTCGGCACGATGTGTTAACTGGTTTGCCTAATCGCTCTTTATTGATGGAGCGATTTGAAAAAGTAATTATTAGTGCAACTACAAACAACACATTTTTTTCTTTACTGTTTATAGACATAAATGGCTTTAAAGCAGTAAACGACACTCACGGACACGAAACTGGCGATAAGCTTTTATGTGCTATAGCAAAAAGGCTCTCAGCGTCGGTTAGGCATTACGACACAGTAGGGCGTTTAGGCGGAGACGAATTTTTAATTATTTTAGATAACTTAAGTTCTAGCCACGAAACCGTCAGAATAAAAAGTAAAGTCCTCACTGAGTTTAAAGCTGTCTTTAAGTTAGATGATGTACTACTAAATATTTCCCCCAGTATTGGCATTGCAAACTACCCAGAGCACGGCCAAACAGATCACGAACTTATAAAATATGCTGATCAAGCTATGTACAAAAATAAACAACAAGGGTTAGATAACGTAACCTATTTACCTTAAAAAACCATGCTGAACTACCACCTTAGACAACTCATCATCACAACGCCCTTAACTACAATACATTACTTAGCGCCACATTTTTAATAGCGGTTTTCCAGCGCTGCGTTAAAAAATCTATAAATGCTCTTACAGCAGTTTGTGGTAGTTTCTCGATAAATAAACTGCACAAGTTATGCCTGGTTGATAATGAAGGCAATTACCGTATCGGCAGTAATACATTTTTTACTAATGATGCAGGCGAAAGCAAGGTATCTGTCACTGATTATACAACCGCAATGGTTGATGAAGCGCAAAATGCGGCGCACGTTAGTAACCATATTAGTATTGCCTACTATATGGTTACTAATCAAAAGCGTTTGATTATTTAGATATAACAATACTGGCTCACAAGGCTAAAATAATTTAATCTGAGCGTATTAATTTTTATTAAATTATTTGCCTTATGAGCCTTCTTTTTTCTCTGGCGTTAGCAAGCCTTCCCTATTTACCTGAGCCTGTAGCAAATAATGCAGTGGCTAAAGTTATTGTTAAAAATCAGCCCTACTTTTTAAGCTTTATGGGGCTGGGGCGCGATAAACAACACTCGTCAGTGCATAACAAAGTGTGGGCGCTTAAAGTTGGCGATTCACAGTGGCAATCTAAAACTGGTGTGCCTTCAAGCTTGCCATTAAAAGGGCGCTTAGCAAGCACCGCAGTCGGTTTAGGCGAGTACGCTTATGTGTTTGGCGGCTATACGGTAGCAGAGGATCATACTGAAGTTTCAAGCCCCGACGTATATAGGTACGACGTAATAAAAGATACCTACACTCATCTTGCGAGTATGCCAGTACCCGTAGACGATAGCGTCGCGCTGAGCTACAAAGCGCGTTACATTTATCTAATAAGCGGTTGGCATAACGACGGCAACGTAAACTTAGTACAAGTATACGACACGCAAAATAATACATGGCAACAAGCCTCGCCATTTTTAGGTGAGCCTGTATTTGGCCAAGCCGCTGCTATTAGTGGTAACACCATTGTTATTTGTGATGGCGTTAAAACACAAGCTAATTCTGATTCGCGTCGCTCGTTTGCAGGTGTAGCACAGTGCTTAAAGGGCACAATAGATTCAACTAATCCACAAAAAATAGATTGGCGTACCTTGCCACATCCAACGGGTAGCGCTCACTATCGAATGGCAGCCACCAGCTATAATGGCAATATTTATATGATGGCAGGCTCTAATAACCCATATAACTACAGCGCAATAGGTTACGACGGCAAACCTGCACCAGCAAGTGATCATGTTTGGCGCTTTAGTGGTGATAAAAACGAATGGCAGATTTTATCCCCAGTTGAAGTAAAGAGCATGGATCATCGTGGTTTACTTGAGCACAGTGGGGTTTTATATCGAATTGGCGGCATTGATAACAGTCAGCAAGTAAGCGCTAACGTACTCGGTTACGAGGTTGAAAAGTGAACACTCTTTACATTACAGGAGCGGGAGTCAGCGCAGCCAGTGGTATTCCGACCTTTAGAGGGGAGGATGGTTATTGGACCATTGGCAGTAAAAATTATACGCCTATGGAAATGGCAACGCGCGCAATGTACCAAAACGCCCCAAAAGAGTTTTTAGCATGGTATTACCATCGCTTTGCAACGTATCGCAACCATGGCCCAAACGACGTACACCATTGGCTAAGTGACAAAAACCTAATTACTCAAAACATAGATGGGCTTGATGGCAAAGCGGGTAACAAAAATTACATAGCGATACACGGCAGGCTTGATCAAATGACCTTATTTCATGAGCAAGGTGAGCCTGTCACGCCACTTGCCACCCCGTGGGATAGTGTAGACGAAAGCCGCCTGCAAGAGTCTCTTTTTGAGCTATTTAATATTCAAAACCAAACGCCTGAGCTAAACCATTCATTTAAGCCCTTTGTTTTATTATTTGACGAATACTACACCGAGCTTTACAGAATAACGCAAGCACAACAGCGTATGCTCAACGCCGATAAAATTGTATTTATGGGTACCTCTTTTAGCGTCAATATTACGCAAATGGCAATTGAAATAGCCCGAAATTACGACATTCCTGTTGAAGTGGTTGACCCTGAACCTGCACATATTTTGCACGCTAACGTCACATATAAAAAAATGAATGCATTAGATTACATTCAATCTAATTAATAAGTGCTATATTTTAAAGGGGTTGGTAATGTTTTCTTAAATATTACAATCTCTTTATATAATATTAACGAGTCAAAAATGTTATTATTATCCTGATTATAACAATACTAAAGAGATCTGAATGAGCGACTTAACTGCAATAGCAAACTTGTCCATTTTACTTGTAGAGCCTTCAGAGGTTCAGCAAAAAATAATAATAAAATCGCTTTTAGAAAGTGGTGTAAAACAAGTTGAAACTGCATCTACACAAACACAAGCGCTTAGCTTATTAGCAAGTTATCACCCTGATCTAGTTATAAGCTCTATGTATTTATCTGACGGGACAGCCGACTCACTATTGCAAGAAATAAGATCAAACCCTATCACCGAGCATCAACCTTTTATGCTTATATCGAGCGAGCGTAATAAAAAATACCTTGAGCAATTACGCCAATCGGGTGTGCTGGCTATTTTGCCTAAGCCTTTTAGCGCAAAAGCCATTACCCGCGCACTCAAAGCAACCCTCGATATTATAAGCGAAGAAGAAGTAGAACTTGATCATTTTGACGTAACGTTGCTGCGAGTTTTAGTGGTAGACGACAGCCGCTTTGCGCGTAAACACATAATACGTGTACTTGCGGGGATGGGAATACCTTCACCAATAGAAGCTGAAAATGGTAAAGAAGCTATTGAGCACTTGAATAACCAACCGTTTGACTTAATAGTAACCGACTACAACATGCCAGAAATGGACGGGCGAGAACTAACAGAAGCCGTTAGAAGCTCAAATAGCTACTCACATATTCCTATTTTAATGGTGAGCTCAGAGGCAAACGACACTCACCTAGCTAATATTGCTCAAGCGGGAGTTGATGCTATTTGTGATAAACCGTTTGAACCAGCCACAGTGCGAGAATTACTGTATAAAATAATGTCTTAAAAGTAAGTACAAGCGTAGGTCGGTTATTATTTGGCCTACGCTCATCTTTAAAATACATTTACTATTACAGTTTTCCTAATCTATAAATGAGTAATGCCGTTTTTTTAATGCTTTTATCAAGGCTGGTTAAATCGGCTGTTTCGTTTTTAGTGTGCGCACCGCTGCCCATCAAGCCTAAACCATCAAGTGCCATATCAACATGATTTGCCGCAAACGAAATATCAGCCGCGCCTGCATTACGTGGATTAGCGGCTACTACTTTGTTGAAGCCTAAATCGTGGCTTGCGTCGCTGTATAATTCTAATAGCTTTTTATTGCCATCAGTTAATGCCATTGGCGGATAACCGTCTTCAAAAATAAGTTCTGCTTTACTGCCATCTAAGTTTTTAGCCACAATTTGTAGCATAACCCTTTTAGCGCTTTCTACCTGCTTTGGCGAAAGTGCGCGTAAATCACCTGCAACATGCACGGTTTGTGCTATTACATTACTTTTACCAAATGCCGTTGCTGACGAATTAGCACTGTCGTAGTCGGCATTGGTACCGCCCACAATAAGCCCAGGGTTAAATGTTAAGTTAGGTTGCGTGGCAAGTTGCTCTCTCAAATCATTTAAAATGCGTGATGCCTCGTAAATAGCGCCATAACCAACGCTGTCGCTAAATATTTGTGACGAATGCGCTGCATTTGCCGTTACGTTTAGCGTCCAGCCGGTATAGCCACGGCGCGCCGCCATAGCGGTTTTTATATTGTTATCGCCATTTTCATAGCCAAGCGCTACGTCAGCCCAAATAGCTGCATCAACAATAGCTTGTTTAGATAAGCTAAGCGGGCGACCGCTGCTTTCTTCGTCGCCAGTCAGCAATACTTTTATGCTTACATTTTCGAGTAAATTAAGGGCCTGTAAGCTTTTAAGAGCGGTAATTATTATAGTGTTACCGCCTTTCATATCGGCAACGCCTGGGCCACTGGCTGTATCGGCATCAAGCTGTTTATAAGTTGTAAAGTTATCGTTTTTGGCAAATACCGTATCTAGATGGCCGATCATCAGTATTTTTATTGAATCGGGGTTTTTACTCTCATGGGTTGCCAGTACATGCCCTGCGCGGTTAAACGCACTGCCATCCAGCCATTCTACTTTAAAACCAATGGCCTTAAGTTGCTCGCTTGTCAGCGCGCCTACTTTTTTTACACCTTCAATATTAAGCGAACCACTATTAATATTTACGGCTTGCTCTATTTCTTTAAGTGCTTGGGGAGTATTTTTATCGACCTGTTTTACTATTTCACGCTCGTTTTTATCAAGCGCCGCATGGCTTGTAAGCGGTAGGGTACTAGCAAGGGTTAAAATAAGTGCATGGCTAAATTTTAAAAATGACATAACAGCATAATAAGTGAGAAATAAGAATATTTAATATGAAGTAAAAATACACAGGATTCAATAGGGAGGAGAGTTGAAAAAGCTGGTTTATTATATGAAGTATGTTGTACCTTAGGCTTTAACTAGTTGGTTATATCAAATTATAACCTTACACTCATTTTATAATTATTCGTTAATACGTACAGCGCTTTTATCGAGTTTTATTTGGTATTTATGGACAGAAAAAAATTAGATGCTTGGCAAAAAGCACCTGTAAAAATAGTTAGTGAAGCAATTTATCATGCGGAAAAGCAGAACGAAGAAGATAATTTAATATCCTTTTTATTGCTAGATGTTGGTGCTGAAATGCTACTTAAAACTTATCTAGGGTTACCAAAACATATTACGGGGTCAATAACTCCCGAAGATGAAAGATATAATATTATCCGTAAAGGCTTTCACGGTGTTATTGAGGGAGTTAAAAATAGTAGGCAGGGTATTAGTGCTAAAGAGCTTGCTAGAGTCGAGTTTTTCCATGGTTTAAGGAATAAGCTTTATCATCAAGGAAATGGTTTAACAGTTCAGCGAAGTCATCTTGATGAATATATAGCTATTATTAAATCACTTTTTAAGCAGCTCTTAAAGGTCGATATTGATGAACAACTCTCAAGTACTACTTTAACAAAAGATGAGGCAGAGCGCATAGCTGAGTTGAGAGAGGAGATTGATAGCTTATTAGAGTTATCACAAACTAAGAGTAATACCCTGAAAACACTGTGCAGCTTAATTGTTGAAAAAATCGCATCACAACTGCTTTTACCTTCATTTGCTAGAGAGTTTGAAGTCCTGCGAGACAGAGCTTATAGCGAAGAAGGCTTTAGTATAAGTAAAGGTGAGGTGACTTCTTATAAAACTTTACCCAATGATACCAGCATGCGCATGGAAATTTTAGGTTGGTTTGAAGAGCTTATTATGCCCATTATTAAAACCTCTCCTTACTTTGATACCTTACAAAAAAAGATAAAAGTTGGTAATAAACTCCACATAGATTCATTGTCCAGCCACTTAGGTATAAAAAACGTAGAAGTAGTAAGGCATGAAGTACCTGTTATATTGAGTATTATTTTTGACGATTTTTTTAACTTAGATGACTTTTATTTTAATATTGTTGAAATTATTGTATTTGGTGATATTGATTTTCAATGGCAGTGGAACTTTATGTGTTTTACCCTAAAAGATATTTACCCAATGCAATATAATGAGTCTGAGTTGGAATATTGGATATCTACATTGGATACATGTAATTCACAAAATAGAAAGCTAGATGACTTTATTAAGCAGGCTAATTATTGGTTAGAAAACTACGATAGACTTAAGTGATCAAGTATCGTAGTTTTTACTTAGGTAGATTAAGAGTAAAAGCTATCAGGCTTTAATAGTTATTAAACCTGATAGCTTAAGCTCTCCAGCCAACGTTTAATTAGTCGGTATTAAATAGATTTCGAGCAGGCTGTTACGCTAGTTTGCTTCAGTAGTAAAGAATACTACGTCGGCTATATCTTATGGGGCGGGTCTATAAATTAGGCTGACACCCATCTTTATTACTACGAAAACCATAAATTAAAACAGAGAGGCAAGTGCAGTTTATAAATAACAAAGCACGTAAAAAACTAAGTTATGCCAGCAATATGGAAGTAAAAATAGATCGTCAGTAGTTCGACGGCAATTGTACTGCTTTGTTCATTATATAGAAGGGCTGTATACACGATGCATTGAGAAGGGGAAGCCCTTTTAACCTAAATAAAAGCGACTTAAACACCCGTAACTCCTTCCATAATGCCAATTAAAACAATATCAAAAGACTTTTTTTATATGCTGCGCAAAAGTACAGTAATAGATTGAACCAAAATAGGAACTCAGCTATGGTTTGTATGTCAACAAAAACAAATAAAAAACGAGTTATTCTAAAGGCTCGTTATGTTTCATTTTAACTATACGAGTATATTAAATGGATATAGATATACGATTAAAAGAACTAAAGAAGCAAATAGAAAAAAATAAAAAACCTCGATCGGAGTCTGTGAGAACAATACTATCTTGGTTTAATACAAAAAGACGCGGAATTCATGTTAATGCAATGATGGAGAGAGCATTTTCTCAGAACCACCTAAATACAACACCTTCTTTATCTGAACCATGGATTGATGGAGCTGTTGAGATTTCTCTGTCAGCGAAAGGAAAAGAAACCAGAACAGATTATGACTCTATGACTGCTCGTTTAGTTCATCTTGATGCAGCAAATCAGACACCACTTTATGTTAAACCTGAAAGCCCTATAAAGGAAGCTATAGCAAAAATGCTTGCTAACGATTACTCACAACTTCCTGTAATGAAAAATGATAGAGAAGTAATCGGGTTTATCAGTTGGCAGACTATTGGTGAAGCACAGGCATTAGGTGAAAAATGCGATCTCGTTTCTCACTGTTATAAAAGTGGAGTACAGATTCTTGAGGCTACAACGCCACTAACAGATGCAATTGATCAGATTATCAAGCATGATTTTATTATGGTTAGGGAACGTACAAAATTAATTCAAGGCCCTGTGACTACAACAGATCTGTCAATTCAGTATCATAAAACAGCGAAGCCATTTTTGTTAATTGGACAGATAGAGGCTGCGATTAGAAAAATTTTAGATTCATTAGCCTCTGTGGAGCTATTAAAAGCATCAAAACATGGTGATGATGTGAGAAATGTTGAGAAGCCAGAAGATCTCAATTTCTCAGAATATAAAACAGTACTCTCCAATGATATTTTGTGGACGAAACTTGATATTAACCTCTGTAAGTCCGAAGTATTAAAAACTCTTGAAAAAGTTAGAATTGCACGAAATGATGTTATGCACTTTCATCCTGATGACGAATCAGATGAGAGTATTGTTACTCTACAAAATGCGGCCACCTTTTTTGATAAGCTAGCTAAAGTCGCCATAAAAAAGTGTCAAATATAAAGCTAAAAAGTTCTTTAGAGCGCTAATACTTTTCTTTCCCTCTATGAGCATCTAGCCAATATTTAGCATAAAAAAACATCAGGTTTAACACCATTAGCATTAAACCTGATAGTCAAAATCTACCAAGCTACATTTAATTAGTTGGCATTAAATAAATTTCTCGTACGCTGTTGCGCTGGTTTGCTTCAATGGCAAACAGTACGGCGTCGGCTACATCTTGTGGGTCGAGTTTGTCGGGTTTAGCTTCATCAAAAAACGGGGTGTTTACCATGCCTGGTGCTATGGTTGTGCATCGGCCGTTCCATTCGCTCATTTCCTCTGCTAAGTTTTGTCCAAAGCCATAAGCAAACCATTTAGTTGCACCGTAAATAGAGCCACCAATTGGCTTACGGCCAGCGGCAGAGCTGGTTAATATAAAGTGACCTTTGTTTTGGCGTAAATGCGGCAGTGTTAGTTTTGCAGTCCACAGTAGGGCTTTAATGTTTATATCAATCATAGTTGACCACTCATCGGGGTCGCCTTTTTCGGTGCCAGCGGTTGAAACACCCATGCCTGCGTTAGCAAAGGCTACGTCTAATCGGCCAAACTTTTCAATGCCTTTGGTAACTACGTTTTCAAGCGCAGTAAAGTCGGTTGCATCTGCGGCTACGCTCAGTGCGTTATCTGAGCCTAGTTCGGCAACAAGTTGGTTAAGTTGCTCTTCTCTACGGGCGGTTAATATAACTTTATGACCGTTGTTTACTAAGGTTTTTGCCGTTGCTTCACCAATGCCACTAGAAGCGCCGGTTATGAGTACTATTTTTTCTTTTGCCATATATAACCTCTTTAATGAACGTTAAAAACTTAAAATCACCATAACAATAAACGATTAACCTACATTGAATAGTCACTATAAATTAGCGATAAATAGCTGTGTTTTGTACTTCAATCATCATGTTTTTTAGGCCGTTATTAAAATTGAAATAAGTGATTAAAAAAAGATAGGTTTAAATTTTTTATTCTATATACTCGCGCCACTTCTTTTGAAGTCGGTTGTATTAGATTTAACCATTATTTTGCTGAGTTTCAGCAATATTTATCGGAACAAACATGAAAGATAAACTTTTAGCGTTTTGGCAAAGCCATTCAGAAACAATCATCACTTTAGGTTACAAAGTGATTTTAGCGTTGGTGATTTTAATTGCGAGTGCCCTAATTGCACGCTCGGTTAAAAAAGCGATTAAAAACTCTAAATCGCCATTAAAAAAAGTGGATAGTACGCTGCTTCCTCTTTTATCGAGTATTGCTGGTTATTTAGTTTATATAATTGGTGGGCTATTTATTTTAGATATTTTTGGCGTTAATACGGCAAGCTTAATTGCGCTAATGGGTGCTGCTGGTTTAGCGATTGGTTTAGCCCTTAAAAATACGCTGAGCAATATTGCTGCGGGTATTATGCTGCTAATACTCAGACCTTTTAAAATAGGTGATTTTGTTGATGCCAGTGGCACGCTTGGTACTGTGAGTGAAATAAACCTATTTACCACTATTTTTAAAACCACCGACGGTCTTTATATAGCATCGCCTAACGGCAAAGTGTGGGGTGGCAATATTAAAAACTTTACCCGTAATGGCAAAAGACGAATGGACATAGTGGTGGGTATTTCGTATGCCGACTCTATTGACGTTGGCTTAAATGTACTCAAAGAATTAGCGGCATCAGAGAGCCGGTTACTCGCAGAGCCTGCACCTAAAGTAATGGTGACATCAATAGGCGAAAGCGCAGTGAACATTCAATTACGTGCGTGGGCTGTTAATGGTGATTATTGGCAAACTGTGTGGGATTTAAATAAACGTGTTAAAGAAGCTATTGAAGGCGCAGGGCTGAGTATTCCGTTTCCGCAGCGTACGCTGCATATATCTGAGTCGATGGCGTCGGCAATAACTGTTAACAAAGATGCTTAAGTATGTATTAACATAAACACAAATAAAAATAGCGAGCCTTGGCTCGCTATTTTCGTATAAGCCTTTGTGTAGGCTGAGGTATTAACCTTCTAATTGAAAGTCGTACACTGAGCCTAAATTTAGTAGCTGCGTTAGCTCATCAAGTGCTTGGTAGCTTTCGGTGAGTAGGGCTGAGTCTGCAAAGTCACTTGCGCCTAATTTGTCGCGGTAGTTACGTTTTGCCCAGTCACACAGTTGTGTGTATTTAGTATCAGTTAAAATAACCTCTGGGTTTACTGCAGCAAGTTCTTGCTCGTTAAGGGCTACACGTAAACGCAAGCAAGCAGGGCCGCCGCCATTTTGCATACTTTGGCGTAAATCAAAAAACTGTACTTGGTTTACTGGGTTATCAGCCATAATCATTTCTTCAATGTAGGCGTTAACCGCGACGTTGCGTTTACATTCTTGTGGTGCAACTAACAGCATTGAACCATCTTCAAGGCTCACAAGTTGGCTATTAAATAAGTAACTACTTACAGCGTCGGTAATGCTTACTTTATCGGTAGGTACTTCAATAATGTAAAATTCTTTATTGCCCACATATGCTTCGCGAATATCTTGAAGTGCCAAAGCTTGGTTTAAAAATGCTTGCTGGTGGCACAGTAATACGTTGGCGTTACCTACAGCAATTACATCGTTATGAAACACGCCTTGGTCTATTACGTCTGGATTTTGCTGTAGTAAAATTTGGCTTGAATCTTTTAAGTTATGTAAGCGACAAATAGCTTCTGAGGCTTCGAGTGTTTGCCTTGCAGGAAATTTAGCTGGTTTTGGTAATTGGCTGTTAAACGCGCTGGCACCAAATACAAACATTTCAAGGCCTTGCTCGCCGTGGCTGTCACAAAAACGAGTATGGTTTGCTGCACCTTCGTCGCCAAAAAAGCCTTGGTCTGGCAAATGGGTATGGTGCGCAAAGTATTTGTCGTTGTTAAACATCGCTTTTAATAAGCGTGTAGTGGTTGCAGGCTCTAATGAACGATGAAACTTATTATTTAAATTAGCTGAAGTAAAATGTACTTTGCCGTCGGTTGTATCTGGAGATGGCGATACCGTAGCGGCATTTGCTGTCCACATTGCAGACGCTGAATAACACGCGCGTAATAAAATAGGATCTGCTTTAAATGCTTTGTGAATTACTTGTGCATCATTACCGGTAAAGCCTAAGCGGCGCAGTACGTTTAAGTCGGGGCGCGCATGAGGGGCAAATACACCTTGAGTTAGGCCTTTGTCGTGCATGGCTTTCATCTTTTCAAGGCCTTGAAGCACAGCCTCTTGAGGATTTGAAAAGCTTGCTGCGTTATTTAACGAGGCAACATTACCATACGATAAACCAGCGTAGTTGTGAGTAGGGCCAACTAAGCCATCAAAATTAACTTCCAAAGCGTGCATACACGTTCCAACTAAAAATTTTCAATAGGATGCAACAATACAACGCAATAGGGCTGCTTGCAAAGTTATAAACGCAGTGTTTTTACTAATTTTTTCGATGTTTTTAAATGTGGAGTTTATTACAAGGGGGTTGTTTTAATATTGACCGATTAATTTGAAGTTTAATTAAAATGTACACATAAATTTCATAGTGTGCAAAAGCTTAGCCTAAAGTAGGTTTATACATTTAAGCTTTATGCCAAGCCTTTACACAATACGATGCTACTTAACATAGGCGCGTTCTTTATCAGCGGTAGTGCGGGTATTTGTTGGATCATTAACTTGCCAAACGCTAATGTCTAAACGCCATAAAAGGTAAAGGGTATGGTATAAGTTGAACATGGTTTTTCCTTGGTATTTTCACTGAACACATCAGTTTATAGAAAGAAGTATGCCAACATTAACTTGAATATTTTATGAATAGAAATCAGGTGTTTAGTATTTAAGTGTAAATACGTACTAAAGCATTAGCACCAAAGAGGTGAAGTATTTTTAAAATATGCACCAGTGTGGTGTGTTTTTAACAAAAAGCCCTGCAACTATTGGGTCACTTAAATGTGCAAGGCTTTTTAAAAAATGTAGTCACTTAAAAAGTAAATTAGCGGCCTACTTTTCCTTTTACTAAAGGCTCGAACGACATTACTTTAAACTTACCGTGGCTTTGATTTTTGCCATTATTAAGTACAGGCGAATTATGTAAATCGTCAACGGTAAAGTATATTTTATGATCGGCTCCGTAACTAAAACCATCAGGCCAGCTCAAACGTTCGTCTTTAAATAATACTTCGTAGTCGCCAGTAGGTTTAACTACGCCAATTGCGCCATTGGTTATGTCGGTTACATATACGTTACCGCCGCCATCAACAATAATACCGTCTGAAATTGGCTTAGTGCCGTAACGCGTAACTTTGTCTTCAAGCGCTTTAGCCGAAAGACTCTCGTTATTTATATCGCTGGTGGCAATGCGGTAAACCGACGTGCCCGACATTGAGCCAAAGTAAAGCCAGTCTTCGTTAGGGTCAAGCGTAATAGGGTTAACACCTAAGCGGGCAGGTTGGCCGCCAAGGCTCATTGTGCGCCCATCAATAACCATATCGATATTTTCGGCTGTGGTGTAATGGCTATTTTGTAATACTCTGCGTGTTACACCTGTTTTAAGGTTTACCGTAATAATAGCGGCTTGGCTGCCTTGTGCTGTGTCGGCAATGTATACAACGCCATGCTTATTATCGATGACTAAATCGTTTAAAAACGAGGTGTCGGTAATGGTCGGTTTAGCCAGATAAATAATTTTATGTAGTTGCTCTTTGTTTGTATCCCAACCTACTAAGCGCCCAGCGTGATCGGGCCCTGAAGTGTCAAGCATCCATAAAACGCCATCGCTTGATACGTTTATGCCAAGTACGTCGTAAAAACCTTTACCGTTATTGTACGCGTATGCCCATTCTTCATTAGGGTAGGGCTTAGTTGTACCATCGCTTAAAAGCTCCATAATTTTTTGCTTTTGGCCAAAAAAGCCATGCACAGATAAAAACTTTCTGCCCGATGGGGTAATAGCAATGTTGCCCGGAGGGTGCTGCGCATCAAATGTGGCTACTGTTTTTAAATCAGCATTTTGGCCAGCGGTGTTAGCAGTTACAGTGTTGCTACCTAAAAGTGCCGTGCTACACGCCGCTGCTAATAGTAGTTTTTTAATATGAGTCATTTTTAAAACCTTTTAAAACACGTTTATTGTTTAAAAATTAAGAGCCTAATCGGCTAAGTCGTTTACTACTAAATCAAGCAGCTGCATCAACTGTTTCGCTTGTGTTGCATCTACACTATCAAATTTACATAAAATATTTTTAGGAATATCGGCTGCTTTTAACTTAAGTGATTGGCCATGCTTGGTTAGCTGCACTAGGCGTTTGCGTTTGTCGTGCTCATCTTTAATAACAGCCAGTAATGATTTTTCGCTCATTTTTTTGAGTATTTGAGTCATTGCACCGCCATCTATCGCGGTTTTATCTATTAGCTCTGCAATTGTTATTTCGTCTTGCTCCCACAGCGCCATCATTACTACGTATTGTGGGTAAGTTAAATTTAGCTCGTTTAGAGGCTCGCGATACGCACGCGCAATGCTGTTAGATGCCATATATAACCGATGACATAACTGATTTTTTAACTTTAATTGCTCAAACGGCATAACGTTATCCTTTATTTCGATATATAGCATTTTAATTTGCATACAAAGTATTTGCAATCTCTAATTACTTGTTCTATTATTTTGCACACAAACTAAATTAATTACTAAACTTTGGAGTTCATTATGAATGTATTACAAAACGTAGCTTACACAGCAAAAGCAACTGCAACTGGTGGCCGTGAAGGCGTAGCTAAATCTGATGATGGTCGTTTAGATGTAAAGCTATCAACACCTAAAGGTTTAGGCGGAGACGACGGACAAGGCACTAACCCAGAGCAATTATTTGCCGCAGGTTATGCAGCATGTTTTATTGGCGCACTAAAATTTGTAGCAGGTAGTGAAAAAATAGACTTACCAAGCGACACGCATATTGACTCACAGGTATCTATTGGCGCGATTGAAGGCGGTTTTGGTATTGCAGTAAAACTTGCTGTATCACTAGGTGATATGGATAAAGCTGCAGCGCAGGAGCTTGTAGATAAAGCGCACCAAGTATGTCCATATTCAAACGCAACACGTGGCAATATTGAAGTAGAGCTTTCAGTTATTTAATTAATTGCTAAGTTAACTAATACTGTAATAGCCCAGTGGTTTTGCCACTGGGCTTTTTTGTGCGTGGAGTTTAATAAAAAAAGCCGTTAAATAAACATACAAAAAATCATATATTCACTATTCCATATATTCTGTTTTTGTTTTATTGTATGTGCAATAAAACTGCGAGGACAATATGGAACAATTCAACCCACTTCAATTTTATAAATGCCTAGCGGACGATACGCGTTTAAAAGCAATGCTGCTCATTAGCGACCAAGAAGAGCTATGTGTATGCGAACTGGTTGCTGCACTTGAGCTAAGCCAGCCTAAAGTGTCTCGCCATTTAGCACAGTTAAGACAATGCGGACTGTTGAGCGACCGTAAACAAAATCAATGGGTTTATTACAGTATTAATAAAGCCCTACCAGAGTGGGCTAAAAATGTATTAACGCAAACGCTTACTGCCAACCCTTCATTTTATGAAAACGATTTAACGCGCTTAAATGTTATGGGTAATCGCCCTGAACGTATTACTAGCTGCTGTAACTAACTTATTAAAGGTATTTAATTATGACTATTAAAGTAGGTATTAACGGTTTTGGCCGTATGGGACGTTTAACTCTGCGTGCAGCAGTTGATTGGCCAGAAATAGAGTTTATTAAAGTAAATGATGTAGCGGGTGATGCTAAAACCCACGCACATTTAATTGAGTTTGACTCAGTACATGGGCGCTTAGCACAACAGGTTTCTAGTGATGATAATAGCTTTAGTGTGGGTAAACACAAGATTGCAGTTACTAACAACAAAACCATAAACGAAACTGATTGGTCTGATTGCGATGTAGTAATAGAAGCCAGCGGTAAAATGAAAACCACAGAGCTGTTAAATCAATATTTAGCACAAGGCGTTAAGCGTGTTGTGGTAACCGCACCTGTAAAAGAAGACGGTATTTTAAATGTAGTAATGGGTGTAAACGATAACCTATATAACCCAAGTGAGCATAAAATTGTTACTGCCGCTTCTTGCACAACTAATTGTTTAGCGCCCATTGTAAAAGTACTGCAAGAAAAAGTGGGCATTAAACATGGCTCAATGACCACTATTCACGACATTACCAATACCCAAACGATTATTGATGCTCCCCTTAAAGATTTACGCCGTGCGCGTTCGTGCGGTACAAGTTTAATACCTACTACAACCGGTAGTGCAACAGCTATTACGCATATTTTCCCTGAGCTAAAAGGTAAATTAAACGGCCACGCCGTGCGCGTACCCCTTACTAACGCATCAATTACCGATTGTGTTTTTGAGCTCGAGCGAGGTGTTACACAAGACGAAGTAAACACGTGGTTTAAAGACGCTGCAAATAACGAGCTACAAGGTATTTTAGGCTACGAAGAAAGACCGCTTGTATCTATAGATTACAAAACGGATCCGCGCAGCTGCACTATTGATGCGCTTTCAACCATGGTAATTAACAACACTCAACTTAAACTATACGCTTGGTACGATAACGAGTGGGGTTATGCAAACCGTACTGCTGAGCTAATGCTTAAAGTTGCACAAAGTGATTTGGTTTAATCTCGTTTAAAAAAGGTTTAACGCTATGTTTGCGCTGTTGGCTGATTTACCGAGCTCTATAAAACAATATTTAATAATTACTGGTAACTATTGGGCATTTACTTTAACTGATGGCGCGCTACGCATGTTGGTGGTGCTGTATTTTCATCAGTTAGGTTATGGCGCATTTGCGATAGCCATGTTGTTTTTGTTTTATGAAATTTTTGGGGTGATCACCAATTTAGTAGGTGGTTGGCTTGGCGCACATTTAGGGTTAAATAAAACCATGAATGTAGGGCTTGGGCTACAACTTGTCGCTTTAGCCATGCTTTGTGTGCCAGGAGATTGGTTAACCGTTGCCTATGTTATGGCAGCGCAAGCACTGAGTGGCATAGCTAAAGACTTAAATAAAATGAGCGCAAAGAGCGCCATTAAGTACTTAGTACCACAAGACGATGCAGGGCAAAGCCAATTATATAAATGGATTGCCATACTTACCGGCTCTAAAAATGCTTTAAAAGGGGTGGGCTTTTTTTTAGGCGGCTTATTACTAACTGTATTTGGTTTTGTGGGAGCATTAATAAGTCTAATTATTTTACTTAGTATTGCGTGGGTTATTAGTTTAATTTTTTTAAAAGGCGATATTGGTAAAGCTAAAAACAAACCTAAGTTTAAAGAATTATTTTCTAAATCGCGGGCAATTAACTTACTTAGCGTAGCGCGTTTATGCTTGTTTGCAGCGCGCGATGTATGGTTTGTAGTTGCACTACCTGTTTACTTAGCCGCTCAGTTTAACTGGGATCATTGGTGGGTCAGCGGTTTTATGGCTTTGTGGGTAATTGCTTATGGGTTGGTGCAATCGCAAGCACCGCGGATAACCGGGCAAGGCGATTCAACTTCACATTCAGTCAAAAAAGCATACTGGTGGGTTGCTTTATTAAGTGGTGTAACTGGCATTTTGGCGTTTTTGATGCAATTGGAGATAGCGGTACATTTTACGCTTGTAATAGGCTTACTTATTTTTGGTGGAGTATTTGCTGTAAATTCATCGCTGCATAGTTACTTAATAGTAAGTTTTGCTAAAAATGATGGGGTGTCACTCGACGTTGGCTTTTATTATATGGCCAATGCGATAGGGCGTTTGCTTGGTACGGTGCTTTCTGGTTGGGTTTTTCAAGTATATGGGCTTAGTGCGTGTTTATGGGTAAGTGTGTGTTTATTAGTTTTAGCCGCAATTACAACAGCACGGTTAGCTAAACTTTAAAAAACCAAACGTATTGTATTAAATTCAATTTGTTTAACGATATTCATAGCTTCGTTGGTTAGATCTACTAAACTGTATCAGTAGTTTTAATTTAAAGGGTGTAATGAATGCGAGAAATATCGTTAGCAAAAAAGTTACTCTGGCTTAGTGTCGGTAGTATATTTATAACTGTACTAGTGTTATCAGGCATTTTGTGGTGGCAGTTATCATCAAGTAATAAGCAGTTAGCGACTAAATCTGAAGAGTACATTACTGTAGAAGTAGAAGAAAAGCTTAATGCTCATGCAGCTGGATACGGAGAAAAAATTGCCGGCTTTATTAATGAAGCTTACCGCATTCCTTATTCATTGGCTGCTTTATTAGGTGACGCAGCCAAAAGCGAAACCCTGAGCCGCGATACGGTAGTAAGTATTAACCGCTCGATGTTAGAGCAAAATACTTTGCTTTCTTCTATATATTCGCAATTTGAGCCTAATGCTTTTGATGGGCAAGATTCGAGCTTTAAACAAGGTTACAAACATTCGGTTAATGGTAATGGCACCTTAGAGGTGTATATAACTCGCGACCAAAACGGCGTAATTGAACAGCAAAAAGTAGCCAACGCTGCCGATAAATATATTACCTCTTTAAATGAATTTGGTATTCGTGAAGCGCATTGGTATTTGTGTGCAAAAGACACGCTTAAGCCTTGTATTATGGAACCGTATTTATACGAAATCCCATCGGGCGACTCAGTAATGCTAACGTCGTTAACTGTGCCTATTTTAAAGTCAGGTCAGTTTATTGGTTTAGCCGGCGTTGATTTAACGCTCCCAACTTTTCAGGGCTTAACCGAAAAGCTGTCGAGCGAGCTTTACAACGGCCAAGCAAAAGTAACACTTTTAAGTGATATAGGTTTAATTGTAGGCAGCAGTCACTATAAATCTAAATTAGGCCGCCCATTTAAAGAAGCGGTTAGTAGCAACACTTACAGTGAGCTGGTTAAATTTAAAGGTCAACATGGCCTCTTTAAAACGCCTAGCGAGTATTTAGTTAACTACCCAATTAATATAAAACTAGCTAACACTCAGTGGTCATTAATCATAGAAGTACCTACAGATCTAGCACTTGCAGGGCCTGAAGCGCTAGAAAAAAACATGCAAGAGACAGCAACATCACTCAGATTTATTATTTTAATAACTGGCTTAGTAATTGCTGTGGTTGCTTTTGTTATTATGAAATTAGTAATAGCAGGTGTAATAGCGCCGCTACAACAAATTCAACAACGGGTTGATAACCTCGCAAGTTCTGAAGGTGATTTAACACATACATTGCATGTTGATAGTCACGCAGAGCTTATTGCATTAGCTGGTGGGTTTAATAGATTTTTAGCAAAGCTACGTGATTTAATTTCTGAGCTTAAAACGGTGTCTGATCAAACTAAGCAACAAGGTGAGATAGCGCAGCATATTGCTATTGATACTAAGCATAACGTGCAATCTCAGTTTCAAGAAATTGAAAGTGTGGTAACGGCTATGAACGAAATGAGCGCCACAGCGCTTGAAGTCGCCAGAGCATCAGAGCAGTCAGCGCAGCAAGCGGATGAAATAAATAGTTTAGTAGTAAGTAGTGAGTCGAGCTTATCATCTGCGATGACGCAAGTTAAAACGATGTCTGAAGAAATTAAAGAAGCTAACCAAGCCGTTGAAAAAGTTGCTTCGCGTAGTAAAGACATTACGCAAATATTAGATGTAATTCGTACTATTTCAGAACAAACAAATTTACTTGCACTTAACGCTGCTATTGAAGCTGCGCGCGCTGGTGAACATGGGCGCGGCTTTGCCGTTGTTGCCGATGAAGTACGTGCACTCGCTTCTAAAACGCGTTCATCAACAGATGACATAAGCCAGTTAATTGATAGTTTATTATCTGAAGTGGGTAACGCATCTACCGTTATTGAAAAAGGCGTAGTACGTGCACAAAATGCCGTTGATGAAACATCTGTAGCTTTTGATGCTCTGCACAGTGTTGTCGTTAAAGTTGATGAAATAACCAATCAAATTACACATATTGCCACCGCTGCCGAAGAGCAAAGCTTAGTGACTGAAGAAATAAACCGTAATTTAACGCTTATATCTGATGCCGCATCGCAACTTGCTGACTTATCTACACAAGCAGGGGATAGCAGCGAAGCGCTTAATGCACTTGTTGCCCAGCAAGATAATGAGCTAAATAAGCTTAAAACGTAACTTATAAATTAAGTTTTAAGCACAAAAAAATGGCCAGTAAATACTGGCCATTTTTATTTAGTAAAATAAGTATAACTTATTGAGAATGCGCGATAACTGCTATTTATAACTTTTTAATCAACATAAACATTTGGTTGATCATTGGCTCAGCAAATTGCTCTACATTAGGACGATTAAAATAACCGCGTAAACCTGTAAATTGCACCTGAAAAAAGCGCGCATATTCAACAGCGGTCAACGTATTACTTAACTCACCTTTGTTTATTGCTTGTGTAAACAACTGCGTTAAATAAGCTTCAAATTGAGCTGTTAAATCTAAGCTTAGCTCATATAGATTTGAGTCTTTTTCTGCAAACTCGCTGTTTGCTTTAACCAGCATACAAATAGCGCTTGGGCTGCAATCTTTTGTTTTAATGACCACGTTTTCAACAAATGCACGTAACCCACCAAGTACTGTATCTGCACTTGATAGAAACCCCTCTATTTGGGTTTTCATTTGTACGGTGTAATCTTTCAGCGATTCGCAGTATAGACCTTCTTTAGAGCCAAACGCAGAGTAAATACTGCCCGGGCGCATATTAACGGCTTCTTGCAAATCACGTGTTGAGGTTGCATGAAAACCTTTTTGCCAAAATAGCTGGCTAGCAACGCGAACTACATTCTCGCGTTCAAATTTAACCTTATTAGCCATATCATTCTCAATCAATTTGAACATTTGCTCAATTTTAACTTGAACAGTCGCTCAAAATCAAATACTATGTGTCTCGAAGTTACTTAAAACTATTAATTATTAGGAGCTAACCATGGCCGAATTTACTTTATACACTCAAGAAAACGCACCAGAAGAAGCAAAACCGTTACTAGCTGATTCAGTAGCAGCATTTGGTATGCTTCCTAACTTACATGCAGTAATGGCTGAAGCACCAACATTACTTAAAGGTTACCAAGTACTGCATGAGTTGTTTCAAAAAACATCATTCAACGCAGAAGAGCTAACAGTAGTATGGCAATCAATTAACGTAGAGCACGACTGCCATTACTGTGTTCCTGCTCACAGTGGTATTGCAGCGGCAATGAAGGTTGATCAAGGTATTGTTGACGCACTTGTTAACAAAACACCACTTGAAAACCCTAAGCTAGAAACTCTTCGTGAAACTACACTTGCAATGACACGTGAACGTGGCGTGATCAGCGATGAGCAAATCGAAAAATTCTTTGCCGCAGGTTACGCTAAGCAACAGCTACTTGAAATTATTGTAGGCTTGTCTCAAAAAGTAATGAGCAACTACACTAATCACCTTGCTGATACACCAGTAGACGCTGCATTTAAAAAATACGTAAAATAAATACGGTTTTATAAATGACAAAAGGCAGCCTAGGCTGCCTTTTGTGCTTTTAAATCACAGCTATTTAAATTTAACCGTTTTTGTACTGCGTGTATAAATACGTTGTTCGGGCTTTGTCCACTCGCCTTTTTTTAAATAAGAGGTCGATACAATAAATTTATCGTCTTTTAGTTCACTCATCGATTTAACCTTTGTAATACCATCTTGGCTACCAGTTACATCTTCATAAGCTACAAATTGAGTGGGGCTGAGCACTTTCATAGTGCCTTTTGTATAAAATCCTGCGGTTGTGAAATAGTAAAATACCAAAGACTCTTTTTTACTGTCGTAAAAAATCATCGACTCGCCGCCATACTCACCTTCATTAATAGAGTGCTTGGTATGTATCGCTTTACCGTTTAAAGCACGCTCCCAACGGCCAACATCTTGTATTTTTTTAGCACCTTCAGGTACTTTAAAGTCAGCCTGCCAAGTTCCTAAGTAGGGCTTAAATACGGCAAGTTCTTTATCAAGGTTGGTGGGTGTATCGGATGCATAGCTATTAAATGTTGATAAGCATAAGACTAAGAATATCGCTTTAAAATATGTCATAATTTGGCTCTTGTTTTTGTAATACCAATGCCAAGTATAGGCGATAATTAATTGATAAAGAAAATATTAATCACATTCTCATTACTTTATTTAGCCGCCATTTGGCTGGCTTATCTACTGCAATACTTACCTGTTTATATACAAATATATGTACCTGGTTATATAAGTGTATTAAGTGCTATCACTTTTTTAATGTACGCGTGGGATAAGCGACAAGCTAAGCGCTCTTCATATAAAAAAGTAAACCGCACGCCAGAGCGCACACTGCAACTACTTGCATTATTTGGAGGATGGCCGGGGGCATTACTTGCTCAACAATTACTTCGCCATAAATCGCAAAAGCGACGTTTTATAGTGGTGTTGTGGTTATGTATTTTAATAAATGTAGGGGCTTTGGGGAGTTTATTATATTATTTGGTGTAGTTTAAAATTATGCCTTTAATACATGTGAAATGTTTAAAGGCATGATTAAAGTTTAGATACTGGACTAGTTAGCCGCTTCAGTTGCTGCTACTTCATCTAAATTTACTGTTAAAATTGTCTTTTTATCGACTACAACCCACTTGCGGTAAGTTAAGTAACCTGGCTTGCTTACTTCAACGTCGTACTTACCTTCTTTAAGTTCAATGGCATCTTGGTACACAGGCGCAATGTTCATAATGCGTACGCGTGCATCACTAGGGTTAGTGATTACAGTTAATGAAATAGGTGCTACAGCTTCGACAATTTCTTCTTGTACTTGAACTGCTTCTTCTTTTGCAAGTTGCTGCGTTTCATCTACAGACGATGTAGTTGAACAACCACTTAGTATTAGTAATGCCGCTAGTGCGCTTATCTTTTTCATAGGTACTCCATAAACTCATTTAAATAGTGATAATTACGAAAAATCTTGGAGGAGTTTATGCAAAATGATCGCTCAACCCGTCGTCCTTGACCTTCGTTTGTTAAAACAAAACGTTTGTTAGTTTAATATATTTTTAGTTATTTGGTGATGCTCTCACAATAAATAGTTTTTTAAAGCATTACATTATCAAGAGACTGAGTAATAGCTTCGCTTCTTTCAACTAGTTGCTCTGCTGTACGGTACATCTTTCTTTTCATTAACGTATTTGCCATAGTGATATAACGTCTAGATAATTCTTGTTTTAAAGAAACGAGTAATGAAAAGTCTTTAGGTAATGTTGCAGACTCGGTATTGATTAATTCTTCAAAATCTAATAAATCTCTGTACTCTTCAATCGTCTCTAGTTTTTGTGTGTATCTATCAAATCTAGGACCGTAAAATACGACGGCATCTTCAGTAGGAAAATCAGCTGGTTCACCTAGGTTTACTTTCTTTTGGTAAAGCGTTAAAGCATCTATCGCCGACTCTCTTTTTAGAAGGTCTGCAAAGCCAAGTTCATTTTTTTGATTATTGGTGAAAATAGCTTTACCAACATTAAGTAAAGATTTTTGCGTGATAACATCATCTTCTTCAATCGCTTTATCTAAGGCAAGTTTATAGTTATCAAAATGCACTTCAGACGGGCGATAAACGTAGGTGCTATCGACTACACTTAAATCATTGATTAATTGTGGAATACTATTATTGTCCAGTTCACTATAGCGAGATTGCTCAAGTAACAAATCAATACGAGAAGTAATATCTGAAATTATTGATTGACGCTCTCTTAAAATGCTTTCGAGTTGTACCGATAGCTTTTCTGAATCTGGGTAATACTCCAAGGCTTTACTATAAACATTAATTGTTTCATCAAAGTCTTTAAACTTGTTAGCGCTTGTATTGATTTGATTCGCTCTGTAATCAAAGCTTTGTAGAATATTAGCTTGATTAGATCTTAATAACCCCTGTTTTAATACCTCGTATTGAGGTGGGATTTCTGCAAGCTTGTTTAGAATCTCCGGCCCATCCCAAGACATCCATGTTTCTACTTGTTGGTTTATTGCTTTTGCATTATCTAATTTTGCTTCAAGCTGCTTTATATTATTTGTATTTGATAGATAGTACTGACCAGCCAAAAGGGCTAACACAACAGTACTGGCTGCAAGTGCTATTGCCGGTTTAAAGTTACTTTGAAGCTTATCTAAAACAGGCTTTAACGAATCAGTTCTTTTTGCTGCATCTAAAGAAATTGCTTTATTAAGTGTGCCCCATAACCATAAAGGGCAGTTACTAGGACGTTTTGCCGATGTATCTTTAGGGAGTGTGTCTGCTGCAACACGATTATATGGATGTTTGCTACTTAATAACTCTAGGGCAATACACGCATAAGAAAAAACGTCATCTTTAACGGATGCTGCAGCACCTTTTAATTGTTCAGGACTTGCATAGGTTGGCGTATAACCTCCTACAGTGCCTAGGCTTGATTCACTATTAACTGCATAGGCATCTTCAATGGTTTTGTGTTTAGCAATACCAAAGTCAAGTACCTTGAGACTACCATTTGAATCAAAGATTATATTCGATGGCTTTAAATCGTTATGAATGACGCCACGAGAATGGGCATAAATTAAAGCATCGGCAAGTTGATTAAGAATCACACTCGCTTTTTTGAAAACCATTCCAGAGGGTTTGTTGCGTTTAATTATTTGCTCTAGCGTTTCGCCTTCTACTAATTCCATGGTTACGTAATGTAAACCGTTATCAGAACCTGCAGAATATACTTTTACAATATTTGGATGGGAGAGCTGTTGTGTTTTAGTTGTTTCATCCTTAAGAAGTGAAATAGCTTCTTCAGAATGAGAAAACTCTTCTAATAATACTTTAATCGCTACGAAAACTTCAGGACGACTCGCACTTTCTAAAAATAAATCTCTGGCTCGGTAAATGTAACACATACCACCTTGGCCAATAAGTTCTTCAACTAAGTAGCGATCCGAAACTTTTTTACCAATAAGGTTTAATTTATTTATTGCTTTTGACGTGCGAAGATTTGAGTCAAGCGAAGCTATCTGCGTTTTATCATTAGAACTGTTGACACCGCTCATTATAAATCCTTTTATTGTGTATATTAAAATAATCGCAAAGGTGAGTTTTTTATTTTTATCAATTCTCCCTTTGATAAGCGCTGTATTTTTACAAAAATTAGCCAACTTAGCAATGTTTCTAAAGCAGAACTTTCGTACAAAACTTTAAAAAATTAAGGGCTTTTATATTAATTATTGAAATATCGTTTATTTACAGTTTATTTTTATAAACAGCGTAAGCCTACAGGCATTGTTTTGTAACACTTCTAGGGGCTTAAAATGAATAAAATGTAATGCTAATTATTAAATAGCAATTTTTTAAATGGGAACATACAAAATATCTTTTGTAAGCTTTGAAAGGGCTTTTTTATATAGGTTTTGTTTAATTTAATTTATTTAAATTTGAGCTTTTGTATGGTTGAGTATATTTTTATATATTAATTTCAATGTTGACAATAGTTTCTCTTCTACTTTATCCTAATGAGAATGTAGATTTATGGGACTAACTTATCAAATGGAACTGATACTAAACATCACTAGTTATCATAGACTCTCTCCAGAAATTGAAGCAACTAAAACAGTAAAAGACTCTCTAATATTTGGCCGTTCAGAAGCATGTGATTGGCATTTTCCTGATCCTGAAAAAATCATTTCTAGTAAGCACGGACGCATAGTTAAAGAGGGCGACTCTTTTTATGTTTACGATACATCTACAAATGGTACTTTTGTAAATTTTGGTGTAGCTCCATTAGGTCAAGGCAATAAACAACGCTTGTCAAATAGTGATACGATCACTGTGGGTGATTTTCAGATAGAGGTAAAATTAGCTACTAATGAAAAAACACCTGACACCGATTATGGTAATTTAAGCGCTGCAGCTAGTATTAGCAAAGAGCCAGAAAGATCTTATCAGCATCCTACGGAGCATTTTTCTGAGCCAGAACAGTATTTTAATGAATCAATAATGGATGAGTCTATGCCTGCAGTTTCTATGACTCAGGCCAGTGACCTTAATTCAGCTAACCAAATACCGGAAAACTGGGATGAGCTTGCTCACTTAATGAACCCAGAAGCTGTAACTCAACAAGCACCCGTTGTAAGTAAACCACAACAAAAACCAGCTGTAGAGCAGCAAACTTCAGTTAATACACCAGTACTAGATACGCCTGTAACTAAACCTCAAGCAGTAAAGCCTGCTCCTAAACCAGTAGTGCAAAAAAATCCAACATCGCCTAGCGAAGATACCGCTTTAACTGATGCTTTTTTGAACGGGCTGGGGGTCAAAGCTGAGTTGCAAAATTCATTAAACTCACAAGAACTTTGGTTTGAAATGGGCCAAGGGTTAAATCTATTACTGACCGAGTTGATGGAGTCTCTTCGCCAAAGAGCGCTTGTAAAAAACCAATTGCGTTTAAACCAAACGATGTTTCAAACTCAACAAAATAACCCAATTAAGTTTTCGGCAGATATTGATGACGTTATTCAGAATTTATTCATCAGAAATAGTGCAAGCTTCCTGTCGTCTCAAGAATCAATCAAAGAAAGCTTTGTTGATACACGAAGACATGAACATGCTTTATTAGCAGGAGCTGACGGCGTATTAAAAGGGATGTTAGAGCAAGTTTCTCCCCAACATATAAATCAACAAATAAATGATAATTCTAACGTATTAAAAATCATCCCTGGTCAAACAGAGGCTAAGTGCTGGAAGCTATACAAAAATTTATATGATGAGTTATCTCATGATGTAAATAGTAAGGGAGCTATGGCGTTGTCAGATGATTTCTTAAAAGCATACAACGATAGAATTAAAGAATCGTTCTAGAAAGGAAAGTAGATAATGAACAAATTTAAGCTCTTTTTAATGAGTTTCAGTTTACTGTTTTTAGCCATGGGTTGTTCAACTGTTAATAAGTTTGTGCCTCCTTCTACGGATCTAAAAATTAATGTGTCTAAAAATGTAAATCCAGACACGTCAGATAGACCTTCACCGGTAGTAATGAAAATTTTTGAGCTTAGCTCGAGAACAATTTTTGATACTCAGGATTTCTTTAGCCTGTATGAAACACCTGAAAAACTATTAGGCCCGGACTTATTAAAAAAAGATGAATTAGAATTACAGCCAAACTCTGTTCAAGAATATAAAATGAGCTTAAACCGCAATACACGATATGTTGGTGTTGTTGTCGCGTACAGAAATATCGATCAAGCACGATGGAGAGCTGTAATCGAAGTTGACCCAACTGGCTATGACGATATAGATGTAAATGTTGAAGCAATTGCTACATACATGAGAGAGCAGTAAAAAAGGATTTGTACAATGAGTGATAACACTCGTGTTGCCTGGACCGAAGGAATGTTCTTAAGGCCGCAACACTTTCAGCAGTCAGATAAGCATTTTTCGCATTTAATTAAGCAAATTTGTAATGGGAATTTAGCAGATCCTTGGGGCATACTTGATATAAGTATCGATACTCAGCTATTAAGCTCAGGCCAATTTGCTATTGAGTCATTGTCAGCCATTACCCCTGATTTGCTACCTATCGATATGCCTCAATCTACCTATTTGCCTGAGCCTTTAGTGGTAGGCAAAGATGTTTATGATGAAATAATTTATTTAGCGGTTCCTGCACTAAAAGCCAGTGGTATTAATATTTCATCTTTAGATGAGGATATTGTTACGCGTTATAAACTAAGCGACTTATCTGTAAGTGATGACTCTTTAGGTGCACAAGCTCAAGAAATTATTCAAGTAGCTAAGGTATTTAGTAAGCTAGTATTGTCATCAGACGACCATGCAGGCTATATATTATTGCCACTTGCACGCATTGTTGAAGTTAGCAGTGAAGGTCAAATTAAGCTCGATCCAAAGTATATACCAGCATCGTTAAAAGTCGGTCAGTGTAAGCCATTACTTGGTTTAGTGAGAGAGATTGGCTCAATGATCAAGCAGCGCTCAGAGAGTATTGCTGTTAGATTGTGCCAAGGTTATGCGGGAAGTACTTCTGTAGCTGATTTTATTATGCTGCAAACATTAAACAAGTATGACGCTGTTTTTGAAAACTTATTATCAGTTAATAATCTTCATCCAAGCGTTCTTTATACACGTCTAATAGAGCTTGCTGGTGAGTTATCTACTTTTAGTACAGTAAACAAAAGAGTGCCTAAATTACCTAAGTATGATCATAAAAACTTAGGCCCAGTATTTAGTGAAGTAGTAAACTTTTTATACCAATCTTTAAGTCATGTAATTGAGCAAACTGCTACAGAAATAAAGTTAGAGCAAAGCAAGTTTGGTATTTCTTTTGGTGCGCTCAAAGACAAATCAGTACTTAGCTCAGGTCAATTTGTATTGGCTATTAAAGCCAGTGTTCCTCACGAGGAGCTTCGTAAGATATTACCTTCTCAAATTAAAATTGGTAGTGTTGAGACAATCCGAGATTTGGTAAATAATCAAATCCCAGGTATTACAATCAGTAACTTACCAACGGCACCGCGTCAAATTCCTTACCATGCAGGTTTTCATTATTTTGAATTAAATAAACATGGCGAGCATTGGGCTAAACTTCACTCAAGTGGTGGTATTGCTATCCACTTGTCAGGAAATTACCCCGAGTTACAACTAAGCCTGTGGGCAATAAGAACTTAACTTTTAAAAGGAAGAGTTTCAATGGACGAAACCATTATAAAACCACGTCCTGGTCGATTAGGGCGTGATGCCTCAAATAATCCTCAAGTAGATAATGATCCAGACAAAACAGTCATGTCTGTTGAGCCTGTTGCAAGTAGTATTCCTAGTAATGCAAAGGTTTCTATATTTAGAAACCCATTAATGGAAGCCGCAACAGACTGTTTCTCTTTGGTTATTTCAATTAGAAAATCAGTTGAGATGACTAACTTAGCTGCATTAAAGCATCGATGTGTAGAGGCTATCAAACGTTTTGAAGTCGAACTACGTAATCAAAATTTATCAAAAGATGTAATCAAAAACTCTCGTTATTGTTTATGTGCAATTTTAGATGAATCAGTTTTAAACTCTAAATGGAGCTCTATGGAATGGGCTGACGAAAGCTTGCTTTCGACATTTCATAAAGAAACTTTTGGCGGTGAGTACTTTTATACTTTACTTGATAATGCATTGACCCAGCCTGAGCAACACAAAGCCTTTCTAGAGCTGCAATACCACTGTTTAAATTTAGGTTTTAAAGGTAAGTACAGGCTAGATACTGTGGGTGATAATAAAGTAGAAGAATACCGCTCACAAATGTATCACTTATTAAATCAATTAGATGGGCCAATCAATAATAAGCTTTCTCCTAACTGGAAACAAAGAGTAGCCGCTGGCGTAGAATTAAGAAATCAGGTGCCATTGTGGGTTATTTTTTCTGTTTTAGGCTTACTTTTACTTACCGTTTATTTATTTATAAATATGAAGCTAAATGATGATGTTATGGCTGTTAGTGACAAGCTTGCAATCATTCATCCTGTAGCTGAAGACCAAGCAGTAGATAAAAAAGATCAGCAGTTACTTGTACTAGAGCAGCTATTACAAACTGAGATTCAAATGGGGATTGTGACGATAAAGAAAAATATCGATAGGATCAGAATCTCAATTAATAGTGAGAGCCTTTTTAATCAAGGTGACTCTAAATTGTTACCTTCATTTCAGCCTATTTTAGAAAAACTAGCGTTAAGCCTTGAAGGAACCAAAGGACGTATTTTAATAACCGGCCATACAGATGACACACCAATTAGAACTGATAAGTACCCTTCTAATTGGCACCTTTCTTTAGCGCGCGCAACGCAAGTTGCAAACTCTATGGCTAAAAGTACAAACCTCAGTGGGCGTTTATGGCCCGAAGGTAAGGGCGCAGCAGAGCCTATTGCCAGTAATTCAGATTCAGCTTCTCGGTCACTAAACCGACGAATTGAAATCGATTTATTATTTTAAGAGGCTGAAATGAGTTTTTCACAAAAAATAAAAAAAGTGACCTACGCACTTACATCTCGTACGGCAATGCTAATTATTGGCTTTTTAGCTTTATCATTATTAATTTGGTTTGGCGGCCCATTAATCGCGATAGCTGACTATGTACCACTACAAAGTATTGCAGCAAGACTGTTTACTATTATATTGGTTTTATTGGTTTTTTCTGTGTCTAAAATTTATCGTCTTGTGCAACAAAGCAAACGAGACGAAAAAATGGCTGATGAGTTAATTGATAGTAATAACGATACAAATAGCTCTGAAGTAAATGAAGAAATTACTACGCTTAAAACGCGAATGAACGAAGCTATCGATCTTTTAAAAGACGTAAAGCTGTTCAAAGGTAAAAATATTTACCAGTTGCCATGGTACATAATGATAGGCCCACCAGGGGCTGGTAAAACTACCGTAATTCATAACTCAGGACTTGATTACCCGCTAAAAGACAAACTAGGTGTTGACTTGGTTCATGGTGTTGGCGGTACTCGTAATTGTGATTGGTGGTTTACTAATAAAGCAGTTTTAATTGATACAGCTGGGCGCTACACAACGCAAAGCAGCCATGCAAAGCATGATTCACGTGCATGGGAAGGCTTTTTAGGATTACTTCGTAAGTACCGTCCTCTTAGGCCTATTAATGGTGTAATGATCAGTATGGGTATTTCTGAGCTGATGAGCCAGACCAAAACTGAGAGAAACCTACATGCTCGTGCTATTAAACAGCGCTTACAAGAGCTGCAAAGCCAATTAGGCATGACCTTTCCTGTTTACGTTATTTTTTCTAAAGTTGATTTAATTGAAGGTTTTAGAGAGTTTTTTGGCGAATTAACCGAAGAAGAGTGTGAGCAGGTTTGGGGCGTAACCTTTGAACTTGATTTAGATAAAGTCACGCAAGTAGATGCTTTCAACAAAGAATTTCACTCATTAATTTCTAAATTAACTGAAATGTTAAATCGTAGATTAATTAATGAAAGAAACGAAGAAATTCGCGCTAAGATATTTGAATTCCCTAGGCAGCTTCGTGTTTTACAAGGTGTAGGAGATGCTTTTTTAAAAGAAATATTCACTCCTAATGCATACGAAGAACTACCAATGTTTCGTGGTGTTTACCTCACAAGTGCAACGCAAGAGGGTACCCCATCTAGCTTTTTAAACGAAGCAAACGCAGGTGAATCTGGATACATTAACCAATCTAAAAGCTTTTTTATAAAGAACGTATTAGAAGGTGTAATTTTTCCAGAGCAAAACTTAGCAAGCACTAACAAACATCATGACAAGCAAAATAAATGGCTTCGTGTTGGTAGCATATCGCTTGCATGCATAGCTTTATTTGGTTTTTCAACATCGTGGTACTTTAGTTTTGCTTGGAATAGTAACTTAATTTCAGAGACTGAAGATGCGATTGCAACGTACCAAGAGCTTGATACAGCCTCATTTGACCGTAATAACTTACTAGTACTAAACGACAGATTAAAGGCTCTTAGAAACTTACCTGCAAGCAACCCTGAACTTGTTAATACACAAGAGTCTAAATCAATTGGGTTTGATAAACTAAATGAAATAAAAATGGCTTCTACACAAGCCTACGACCGTTCATTACAAACGTATTTAGAACCGTTTATTGCAAGTACCTTAATTAAAGAAATGGAAGCTCATCCTGAGCACTTAAGTTATTTATACGAAACACTTAAGTGTTACCTCATGTTGTTTCAGCCTGAATACTTTGAAAGTGAAGATATAACGGTTTGGTTTAACGCTTATTTAGAGCGTAACTTACCAGGCGATAAAAATATGCAAACCAGAGTAGAGCTGATGGAGCATGTAGCTACATTACTTGAAAACGGTGTTAGCCAAATTGAAATTGATAATCAAGCAGTACGTGTTGCGCGAGCTGAGCTAACTAAGCTACCAATTGCTGAGCGAGCATATCAACGATTACAAGCCGACTTCCTAGATAGCAGTATTCCGCCATTTAGGCTTACAGACATTATTAGTTTTGAAAGTGCGCAAAAATTTACTTTTAGAAATGACGGTGAGCTTACGCGAAGTATCCCTGGCTTATATACATTTAATGGTTTTCACGGCATTTTTAATGTTGAGAAAAGTAAAATGCTTGGCAATTTAATGGCAAGTAGCTGGGTGTATGGTGAAGAGGCAACGGGCACTTACGATATTTCTAAAGATGAGATTGAGAAGAAACTAGAGCAGCGATACTTTCAAGATTATATCTATTATTGGCAATCATTTATTGATGATCTGAGCCTGAATCAATATAGCTCTCCGGCTGAGGGGGTTAATATTACTGATGCCTTAGCTGGCTCTGAAGCGCCTATTAAAAATATTATCACTGCAGTACAAAAAAATGTGCAGCTAACTAAATTACCAGTATCTGATAACCAAAAGGCTGCAGGTAAAGTTGCAGCAAATGCTGCTGAAATAGCTATGCAAACCAAAGCTAATCGTATCAAGCGATTTTTACCTGACGAAGCCCCTAAATTTGATATTAAATTACCGGGTCACCAAGTTGAAGAAGCCTTTGAAGATGTAATAAAAATTGATGCTCAACAATTAGATAATATTCAGAAAAACCTAAGAGAGTTAAACGTTTACTTAACCAAACTTGATAGAGGCGATCAGTTAAAGTCGTCAATTAAAGACCAAATTAGCGGTAAAAGTAAGCCTAGCTTTATTCGTCAGCTTGAGTTTCAAAGTCGAGATTTACCTTACCCGTTTAATAGTTGGCTGTTAGATATAAGTAGAGATACTAGTAACATAACTAAAAATAGTGCCAACAGACATTTAAACGAGATGTGGAAAAGTAAGGTACTACGCGAATATAACGCTGCAATTGTTGGCCGTTATCCGTTTTCTCCATACGCAGATAAAGAAGTGAATATGAAAGATTTCACTCGATTTTTCGGCCCAGGTGGAACAATTGATAGCTTTTTCACCAATTATATTGCGCCAAGTGTAGATATGAGCTCAACGCCATGGAAATTTGAAAAAGATATAGGTATTAGCCGAGATACATTAGCGATGTTTGAACTGGCGAATCAGATTCAAACAGTCTTTTTTGATGGCGGAAGTGCAACACCAAGAATTGAGTTTGGCTTAAAACCATTAGAATTAGATCGTACCATCTCTAGCTTTATGCTCGAAATTGACGGTCAGTCAATGACTTACAGGCATGGTCCACTTAGAGTAACAAATTTTGTATGGCCTGGAGCAAGTGGCCAGAGTAAAACACGAGTTGTATTTACTCCTCCAAATGGTGGTCGTTCTATAAATACAACTTACCAAGGTGAATGGTCGCTATATCGCATGTTAGACGAGTTAAGTGCTAAAAGAGCAAAAACACGTGAAGACTTAGAGTTACATTTTTCACTCATGGGAAACAATGCGAAAGTCGAGTTATTGCCTAAATCAATCAGGCATCCATTTTGGAATAAAAGTGTAGAGAAGTTTTCATGTCCGACCCGATTATAAATATTGGTTATCTTGGCAAAGTACCTAGTTTAGGTGATTTTGTACAAGATAGCGTTTCGAAAGAGTTTTCAGAGCATTGGGAGCAGTGGCTGCAAGCAGCCATTGCAGTGAGTAAAGAACAGCTAGGTGAAGTATGGCAAGATAATTACTTAATTGGACCAGTATGGCACTTTGCATTATCGCCAAACATTGTTGGTGACAAAGGCGTTATGGGGACTCTATTACCGAGTATGGACGCAGTAGGTAGACACTATCCCTTCACAGTTGCTAGCACATTAGAATTTGCACCTATAGATGTTTTAAACTCAGGTGTGTTTTCTTTAGAGTATGAAGACACTGTATTAAAAGTGCTTGATAGTTCGGTTGATTTATTCTCTTGGCGTAAAGAGGTTGCTAAGTCTCTAAGCTCTATAGCAGGAGTTAAAAAGCAGGTTAGTTTTTTAAATTCTGTAGATAAAAATAAAAGTGCAGAAGCATTTGAGTTCTCAGGTGATGAGTTATCAAGTCAAGTCCTCCAAGATGCAATGCATGCTCTTTTGTTAAAAAAACACGGTGATTACAGCGTTTGGTGGACACATGGCTCTTATAATATAAAACCTATGGTACTCATAACGCCTGGCTTGCCTGCGGTAAATCAAGTTGCAGCAATGTTAGATGGAAGGTGGAAACACTGGGAATGGAACTTTACACAGGTAAAAAATAGTGATTAGCAAGTTTAGTACAAGTTATGCAATTACCCACCGAGGCGCTGTGAGGCAGCTTAACGAAGATGCGCATGTAGAGATAAATAACCATAACTTATGGGTTGTCGCAGATGGGATGGGAGGTCACGAAGCAGGTGAAGTTGCCAGTCAGCTTGTTGTAGATGTAATAAGAGCAAAAGTTGAAGAGCTACCACTTGAGAAGCTTGAAGTATCTCACATAGTTGAAGCCATTGAAGATGCGAATAGGCAATTAAACGAATATAGCGCCCAATATTTAGGTAGCAAAACCGCAGGAAGTACAGTTACTGCCTTATTTCTTAAAAATAATAAGTACTATGTTTTGTGGGTTGGTGATAGCAGAGCTTATATGCTTCGAGATGGCCAACTTAAGCAGATATCGAGAGATCACAGCCAAGTAAACGATTTAATTGATGAAGGGATTATTTCAGTAGAAGAAGCCAAGACACATCCATTATCAAATGTAATCACAAGAGCTGTGGGTGTTACTGCGGATGTAAAAGTAGACGTTATTCAAAATGAAGTAAAAACGGGCGATATATTTTTACTTTGTTCAGATGGGCTCACCGGTGAGTTGTCTGATGAGGACATATGTTTATCGCTAGAGCCTAGTAGCATTATTGATTCTGGTATGGCGCTTATGCATTCATCTTTAGTTAGAGGTGCAAGAGATAATGTGACCTGTATTTTAATTAAGTACGACGAAGGATACGCTGGTCATAAATCAGAAACATTCAACATTCAAGATGAAGCTACTATCCCGCTTTTTTCTAAATAACGATTTTAAGTTAAAAAATTTGGTTTGTATTTTATATTTGAGTTTTTACTTTAATTACATCTATTAATTAATAAGTATATTAAATTTTAATTGTTTATATAAAGGCAATAATTAAGGTTTAAACTCAATTGTAACTAGGCTTGTAATTTATTATAAAGAATGTAATATGAAATCCGCTCCGCTTTATTGGAGTTTTATGGATAATTATTAGGACGACGGAATGTTTTTATTTGAAGAGTATATTTCCCCTATTTCAGACACCGAGGTTGCAGGTATTGATCCTCGCTCAGATGTCTCGCCTACGTCGACTTATTACGCCTTAAAAGATTTAAGAAACCAGCTTCGCGCAGCAGAAAGAAATGCATTAGTGGATGAAGAAGGTATTTCCTCACTAGCAAGAGATTGGCTTCCTTTATTAGAGCAATGTAGCAAAGCAATAAAAACACAAAGCAAAGATATCGAATATTTAGCTTGGTTTATTGAAGCACTTTGTCGAATTCATGGCTTCAAAGGCTTAGCTTTTGGTTTTAAAGTTGCTCATAACTTGCTCGACAATTATTTTGATGAATTATACCCGTCACTCGATGACGATGATGAAGTGTCAGACAAAGTATCTGCATTGGTTGGCCTTAATGGTTCAGCAGGCGAAGGTACATTAATAATCCCGATAAAAAGTATCTATCTGACCGATAGCGCCAGTATGGAGTCATATTCTTTTTGGGAATATCAGCAAGGCTATGATATTTCTCGTTTAACAGATGAGAAAAGAGAGAAAAAGCTTAATTTAGGTGCTGTTGACTATGAGCTCATTGAAAGAAGTGCTGCAGAAACAAGTACTGAATTCTTCGTTACTTTAAAACAAGACATTGAAAACGCGATTGAGCAATTTGCTTTATTAAGCGAAGTATTGGATAGAGTAACTGGACAGCCACAGCCAACATCAAATATAAAACAAGCATTAGAAGTTAGTCTTGCTGCTGTTGAGCATGTTGCTGCAGATAAGCTTGAAGCTGCTGATAAGGCAAAAGCTGCATTAAACGAAGTGCAAGAAGTGGTTCAAAGTGAAGACGACGACGGTCAAAGTGTTACAGAGCAAGTTGTAAAAGTTAATCACGAAATTAACTCAAGAGAAAGTGCGATTAATAAACTCAAAGAAATCGCTACTTTTTTTAGAAAAACAGAGCCGCACTCACCTATGTCGTACACCATAGAACAAGTAATTCGATGGAGCGAATTGTCGCTGCCTGAATTATTAAATGAATTAATTACAGATAGTGATGCTAGGACTGGGTACTTTAAGTTGTCTGGCATTAAAATCAGCGAAACTGAAACATAAGTAAAAGGAGTTCTCTATGAGTATCCATGATAAATTAAAACGAGTTCGTAAGCCTCGCGTACACATCACTTATGATGTGGAAACTGAAGGCACTGCAGTAAAAAAAGAATTACCATTTGTTGTTGGTGTTATGGGCGACTTCTCTGGTGATAACACAGAAGCATTAAAACCACTTAAAGATAGACGATTTGTGCAAATAGATCGTGAAAACTTTAATGATGTTTTAAAGCGCATGAGCCCTTCACTAAAATTATTAGTTGATAATACGCTTAATGATGATGGTTCTGAATTTGAAGTAAAACTTAACTTTAAATCGATTGATGACTTTGAACCAGCAGCTGTTGTAAATCAGGTTGAGCCATTACGTAAATTAATGGAAACACGCAACAAGTTACGCGATTTAATGACTAAGATTGACCGCTCAGAAGAATTAGAAAACGTGCTTGAAGAAGTACTAAGCAACACAGCAAGCTTAGATACAATCGCAAAAGAGCTTAAAATAGAGGAGACTGAAAAATGAGTACAGAGCAACTAAGTACTGAATTAGAGTCTACCTCAGAAGCAACGTCTTCACTATTAGAGCAAGCTATTGGCGCAACTAAGCAAACCGATGCAAGCCGTGCAGAAGAGTTACTTAAAACACTGACAGAAGAAGCCTTAAAAGGGACTGTTCAGTGGAACAAAAACATGACAGTGACGTTTAATGAAGCAATTCAATTAATCGATCAAAAGATCTCAAAACAGCTAAGTGTAGTAATGCACAGCGAAGAGTTTCAAAAGTTAGAAGGCTCTTGGCGTGGATTGCACCATTTAGTAATGAATTCTGAGACAAGCTCTACACTTAAAATTCGTATGCTAAATATGAAGAAAAAAGAACTTCATAAAGATTTGAGCAAAGCTGTTGAGTTTGACCAAAGCCAAACATTCAAAAAAATCTATGAGTCTGAGTTTGGTACTCCAGGTGGCGAACCATACGGTACTATCGTTGGTGACTTTGAGTTTACGAACCACCCTGAAGATGTTGAAACATTAAGTCTAATGTCTAATGTTGCAGCCGCTGGTTTCTGTCCATTTATTGCAGCTTCATCGCCATCATTATTTGGTTTTGATAACTGGGAAGAGCTAACCAAACCACGTGATTTAGAAAAAGTATTCGAATCTCTAGAGTACACTAAGTGGCGTTCATTCAGAGACAGCGATGATTCGCGTTTTGTTTCATTAACTATGCCTCGTTTCTTATCTCGCCTACCTTATGGTGCGGCTTCTAAACCAGTTGAAGAATTTAACTATGAAGAGTTTGAAGTTGAACCAAAAGATGGCCGTTCAGTAAGTACTGATAACAGTGATTACTGTTGGAGTAATGCAGCCTACGCTATGGCAACAAATATGACCAAAGCATTTGCTCAATACGGTTTCTGTACTGCAATACGTGGTGCTGAAGGCGGCGGTAAAGTAGAAGGTCTTCCTACGCATATCTTCACAAGTGATGATGGCGATCCAGATCTTAAATGCCCAACTGAAATTGGCATTACAGATCGTCGTGAAGCTGAATTAAGCAAGTTAGGTTTCTTGCCTCTTTGTCATTACAAAAATACAGATTATGCAGTATTTTTTGGTGGACAAAGCTGTCAAAAACCACAAATTTATTCAACTCCAGATGCCACAGCTAATGCGGCAATATCTGCACGTCTACCTTACCTTATGGCAACGTCTCGCTTTGCTCATTACCTAAAAGTAATGGCGCGTGATAAAATTGGTAGCTTTATGGAAGCTGAAGACGTTGAGTCTTGGTTAAACCGCTGGATCCTTTCGTATGTAAATGCGACTGAGGGTGGTGGTCAAGATATCAGAGCACGTTATCCTCTAGCAGATGCAAAAGTATCAGTTAAGGAAATTCCAGGTCAACCAGGTGCATATAATGCAGTTGCATGGTTACGACCTTGGCTACAAATGGAAGAGCTTACTTCTTCTTTACGCCTTGTAGCTAAAATTCCAGAGATCGGTTAATTAACTGATCTCGAGCGTTAAGGATAATGCAGTAGAATGAATCACGAAGAGTTTTCATTTATAAATCAAGACTACGCTTTTGTACAAAAAGCGCAGTCTAGAATAAGTGATAATGAGGCTTTACTCGATAGGTTTTTAAACGAAAAAAACCTAGATAAAGCCTTGTTGTTATGGCTTGAAGGCTCTTCAGATTCACCTATATCTTGGACTAAAGAATCACTTGGTCCTTATTTACAGCGCGTAATTGTTGAACTCGATCAACTCATTTCAGAACAATTAAACCTCATAATTCATAATGATAGATTTCAAAAGTTAGAAGCCAGTTGGCGTAATCTTTGGTGGCTGATACTTCAAAGCGAACAATACGACAAAGAAAATAAAGTAAAAATAAAAGTATTGAACTGCGATTGGGCAACACTCTCTAAAGATGTAAACAAAGCTATTGATTTTGACCAAAGCCTATTTTTTCAACTACTTTATCAAAGTGAATTTGATAGCGCAGGTGGCGAGCCATTTGGTGTAGTAGTAGGTGATTATGAAATTAGTAACATGTGCTCAGCAGGCACAATTTATAATGACATAGACACAATAAAAGAAATATCTAGAACCGCTGCCGCTGCTTTCTCTCCATTTATTTGCTCAGCTTCTCCTAACTTATTTGGTGCAGATAACTTTTCTGATTTAGGCTATTACGCAGACTTATTTGACCAGTTTGAACAACCCGAATACGCTAAATGGCAGAGCTTTCGAGCGATGGAAGAATCTCGTTTTATTGGGCTTACGCTTCCACATGTATTAGTTAGACCGCCATATAGCAATGATGGAAAACGTCATCAAGATTTTTACTTTAAAGAACAAATTAAAGACCCTGAAAGCGATATGCTTTGGGGCAATGCAGCATATCAATTTGTATCTACCTTAATAAGAGCATATTGCGATAGTGGCTGGTTTGGGCACATTCGCGGTATTGAGCCAGGTAAAATTTCAAAGGGGCTGGTTACAGGGCTTGCGAGAGACAGTTTTGCAAACGACACTTATCAAAAAGAAGCAAAGCCACCACTAAACTTATTAGTAACAAGCAAATTTGAAAAGCAATTTTCTGAACTTGGCTTTATTCCTGCATCATCAGTGACTAATACAGAACACATTGTTTTTTATAGTAATGCATCGGTTCAAAAAACCAAAAACTATGAATCAAGCGCCGCTAATATTAATGCGCGCTTATCTTCAATGCTGCAATATATTTTGTGTGTATCTCGTTTTGCTCACTATTTAAAGCTATTAGCTCGAGACCGTGTCGGCTCTTACAACACGGCACAAGCTTGTGAGCGAGATCTACAAGCGTGGATAAATAATTATACAACGGCTTCAGACTCTGCCTCCGAGCATATAAGAAGTAAGTACCCGTTAAGTAATGCCAGAATAAAAGTCAGTGAAAATAAAGCCAATCCAGGGCATTACTTTTCTGTTTTACAATTACAGCCACATTTTCAATTAGATCAGATGATCTCCAGTATTAAATTAATTACAGAGCTCAGTCCTCATCATAAAATAAAGGAATAGTCATGAAAAAAATACATAGCTTAATTCGCGAGGGGAAACTTACTGATGCATTATCTTGTTGTGCTACAGAGCTTCAAGATGAGCCATTAAACTTTGATATCAGAAGTATTTACGCCGAATTACTTTGCATAAATGGTGAACTTGAAAAAGCCGATAAACAGCTAGATTTCATGGTACAAAAAAATCCAGAATTTGCAGTAGGTGCAGTAAATTTAAGGCACTTAATTCGTGCTCAGCAATCTCGTGTAGATTTTTATCAAGGTAAAGGCATTCCTAAGTTATTTCATGATGCGAATGAGTTAGACACACTATTTTTGAAAATGCATGTTGCTCTGTTAGAAGGCTCAACCGACGAAGCAGCTCAGTTAGCTCAAGAGATGGAGTCTTTAAGAGTTAGCACAGACGATGCATCAACAAGAGATCTTGATGATTGCTTAAACCCGTACCTAGAGGTTTTAGGTACTAATGGTGAGTTTTATCTAGCAAACTTTAACGAAATTGAATCGTTAAAAATGGAGCCAGTAGAATCTTTATTAGAAAGTATTTGGTTACGTGTTGAAATTACAATTAAAGATGGTCCATCAGGTACAGCTCATTTACCACTTGTTTATATTAACTCTGAATCGGAGCTTGAAAAGCTAGGTCAAGTGTCTGACTGGGTTGAGTTAAAAGATGAATTTATTATCGGTAAGGGCATGAAAATGCTGTTTGTTGATGATGAGGCTATCACCATCCCAAATTTAAAAATAAGCTCACTTGAAACAGCATAATTTAAGCTTAAGCAACCATGATAGAGCATAAACAACAGCTTCAAGCATCCATTATAGATAGGCTCATTGACGATGAGCCCGACTTCCAGGATGCGCCATCACGTACCGAAGGCATCACTATTAGTGAGCTTAGAAAAAACGTGCGCAGAGATATTGAAGCTTTGCTAAATGCTCGAATTCAATGGCATACATGGCCAACTCAATACACCGAGCTGGCTACTTCATGTTTGTCTTATGGTTTACCTGACTTTTCGAGTATGTCTGTAAGCTCTCACGAAGGGCGCGCATTACTGTGCGAAACCGTCAGAAATACAATTTTAAAGTTTGAGCCACGGTTTCTTGAAGTAGAAGTTTTTACAGATGAAGAAGTGCCTTTAAACAGAGTATTAAATTTAAGAATAAATGCGCTTTTATACGCCGACCCTGAGCCAGAGTTTATCAGTTTTGATTCAGAAGTAGAGCCCGTGAACTTGGGTATGAAGATTATTGAGGCATCATTATGAACGATGAGTTATTGAAGTATTACAATCGTGAATTAGCATTTGTGCGTCATTTAGGTAAAGACTTTGCTGAAAAATATCCAAAAGTTGCAGGGCGTTTAAAGTTAAGTGAAGATCATATTGAAGACCCTCATGTCTCAAGATTAATAGAATCTTTTGCATTTTTAACTGCCAATATAAGGCAAAAGCTCGACGATAGTTTCCCGGAGTTAACGGATGCTTTGCTAGGGCAAATGCTACCAGATTACCAAGCGCCAATTCCATCAATGTCAGTTGTTAAGCTCGAAGCTGAGAACTTATCTACGGCAGGGGTGGTTATACCAAAGGCAAGTGAAGTAGAAACTAACGTTGACTCAATGAAGCAATGTAAATTTCAAACGTGTTATGAAACCTACCTTTGGCCTGTTGAAATAACAAATGTGCAATTTGATAATAGCCCATTTGTAGCGCCTAAGCCTCGCTGGCAAGAAAAAGCAAAATCTATTTTCAAAATAGAATTAACAGGTGAGTATAAAGGGGTTTCGCTTGCAGAAACCGGCCTTGAAAAATTACGGATTTTTATCAATGGCCAATGGCATCATACACTTAAAGTTTACGAGCTACTATTCAAACATAGTATTGGTATTGCTATAGACAATGGCGATGAAGGTATTAGATATCTGTCAAAAAACCAATTAAAAGCAGTGGGCTTTGATTCTAACGAGGCTGTGGTTCCTTATTCGCAGCGCTCATCTGCCGGATATCGTTTGCTCGTCGAAAATTTTACTTTTCCTGAGAAGTTTAGGTTTTTTGAGCTTGAAGGCATTCTTTCATCACTGCCTAAGCAATCTAATAAATGTAGTATTTATATTTACCTAGATACTGAATCTGCTGAGCTTGAAAAGCAAGTAGATAAAGATATGTTCTTATTAGGCTGTACACCAATAATAAACTTATTTGAACAAGAGCTTGAGCCAATACGACCTGAGATCAGTGAATATGAATATCAGTTAACACCGCGTTATATGGACTCGGAAATATCAGAAGTAATTGGTATATCGGAAGTTATTGCATTTGATCATAAAGGCAATAAACAAATTGTTTCGCCTTTTTATGGTCAAACACATCCTAAATATCATGGACATGATGATTTGTTTTGGCATATTCGTCGAGAAACTGCTTCTTGGGCCGGCGGTTATGTAGAGTCAGGAACCGAAACATTTTTATCGTTAGTTGATGCTACTTTTGAAAATAGTGCGATGGAATATGGTGACGGAAACTCTGTACTTACTGTGCGCGCAAATTGTAGTAATCGCAACCTACCAGCAAGCATGCCATTTGGTGATGACGAACTTGGTTTATTAATGCCTGAGCGCGGCGATGTAATTAAAAAAATTAGATGTTTAACGCCATTTACTCATGCAGTGAGACCTATATTAGCTGATGCAACACGGTGGCAGTTAGTTAATCATTTAACGCTCGATACTTTTAGTGGTGAAGACGCATGTAATAAGCTTAAAGAAGTTTTGCGTTTATACGATTTTAGAGCATCACCACAAACTAAAGGCATGATAGATAATATTTATAGAGTGGTAATAGAGCCCTCAACTGCCCGTGTGATTCAAAAAGGTAAAGTAAGCTTTGCAACAGGCAGCGAAATTGAAATTACATTCGCTAACGATGATTTTTCTGGCAGCGGCATGTTCTTCTTTGCATCAATACTTGATCACTTTTTTGCTCAATTTGCAGCAATAAATAGCTACACGCGTTTAAGTTTAAGGCTTAAAGAGCAAGAACAAATTTATTATCAATGGCCTGCAAGAGTGGGTGACTGTCCGTTATTATGATAAAGCAAATAATCTCACAAGCTTCTCAAATTGACTTTTACAAAGCTGTTTTCATAATTGAAAATCAGCTAAAAAAGCGTGGCTTAGATTATCGACATGTCGGTTACGACAGTAATCCAAAGCAAGAGTTGATTAAGTTTACAGCTACCCAAAAGTTTGGTTATCCAGGTAATGCAATTACCAAATTAGAAGAAACTGGTTTTGAAGACGGTATGCATAAAGTAACTATGCAGGTTTCTTTTATGGGGCTGACGGGGTGTTCAGGCGCTTTACCCCAGTTTTATAGTGAACTTGTGATGCAGCGTTTACGCTATAAAGATACAACCATGCGTGACTTTTACGACATGTTTAATCATCGTTTAGTCTCACTGTATTACCGCGCTTGGAAAAAATATAAGCCTTCGCTTAATCACGTTAATAAAGAAAAAAACAAAGACCCATACACACAAATACTCGGTTTATTAAGTGGTGGCTATAACGAGCACCAACTGCATTTTTCAGGTTTATATAGCCGTAAAATTAGAAATGCATTTGATTTAAAAAATGTACTTTCGTCATACCTAGGTTGTGATGTATCGATCAAACAAATGGTTGGCGAATGGCACGAGTTAAAAGAGCAAGAACAAACCCGTTTAGCAAGCCAGGCTTTATATGAAGGCCAGCACGCCCGTTTAGGTGTTGATACCATGATTGGAAATAAAGTATGGGACGTATCTTCTAATATCGAAATCCACATAAAATCAGATGATCCAGATAAAGCAAAACAACTTTTGCCCAAAGGTCCGCTTTTCGAAATAGCGAATCAAATAACAAAAGACTATGTAGGAAATGCTATTAACTTTCGCTTAGTCATTGAGTCAAATTTTCAAAATTTAGGTGCCGCTAAACTTTCAAAAAATGAGTGTCAGTTAGGCGCTAATAGCTTCTTATCTGTACAAGATAACAAATTAAAATCTAACCCTACTAAGTTATCGTTTAAGGGATAATTAAAATTAAAAGGAAAAAAGTATGTCTTCGATGACACTGAATAAACTAGTTGAAAAACTGAGTCCTGATTGCAGAAAAAGCCTAGAAGGTGCTGTTGCTATATGTAATAGTCGCAGTCATTTCACGGTTGAACTTGAGCATTGGTTACTTGCAATGATTGAGCAGCAATTAGATGATGTTAGACTAATTTTTGGCTCGTTCGATATAGATATTGATAAAGTTCAACAGGATTTAAATCAATCATTAGAGTCGTTTAAAACGGGTAGTGAGTCATCTCCTAGTTTGTCAGTGCATGTTACTAGTCTTCTTAAGCAATCTTGGTTAAGTACCAGCATTGAGTTTACAGATAATCAAATTCGTAGTGCATACGTTATTTATACCCTTACTAAAGACGATACATTATCTAGCTTAGTAACACGTTGTAGTAAGTTATTTAATAAAATAGAGCCTGGTCAATTGCTTCATGCATGGCCTGAAATAGTTGCGCAATCTCAAGAGCGCAACCATTCAGTACAAAATGCGTCAACTCAAGCAAATGTTGGTTCTAAAACTCCAAGTTTAGATCAATTTACTGTTGATTTAACTGCCCAAGCACTCGCTGGAAAAATAGATCCTATCCTTGGTCGTGATTTCGAAATTCGTCAAATGGTTGATATTTTAACCAGACGCCGCCAAAACAACCCAATTTTAACTGGTGAGGCGGGCGTAGGTAAAACAGCAGTCGTTGAAGGGCTAGCATTAAGAATTGCTCAAAAAGACGTACCTGCTGTATTACAAAATGTAAAAATTCACAGCTTAGATTTAGCACTATTACAAGCTGGTGCAGGTATGAAAGGGGAATTTGAAAATCGCCTTAAATCGCTTATCAATGAAGTAAAAAATGCGGTAAATCCGGTTATTTTGTTTATTGATGAAGCACATACCATGATTGGTAGCGGCGGTGCAGCGGGTCAAAATGATGCGGCAAATCTATTAAAGCCTGCTTTAGCGCGTGGTGAATTACGCACAATAGCTGCAACTACTTGGGCTGAATACAAAAAGTTTTTTGAGAAAGACGCCGCATTAACACGCCGCTTCCAAGTTGTAAAAGTTGAAGAGCCAACCCCTGAAAAAGCGGTGGCAATGTTACGAGGCTTAGTGCCTGTAATGGAAAAACACCACAAGGTGTTTATATCTGAGCAAGCACTTGAAGGCGCGGTGCATTTATCACATCGTTACATTACTGCAAGGCAGCTACCAGATAAAGCCGTTGCATTACTAGATACAGCTTGTGCACGTGTTGCAATGAGCCAAGCATCTACTCCAAATACTATAGAGCAGCTTGTAAATCGCTTAAGCGAAATAGAAACACAAGTAAAAATGCTTAACAGAGAGCAAAAAACGGGTTTAGATCATTCTCACCAGCTAGACACATTAAAAGCAGAGCTAATTACAATTGAAGAGCGATTAGCGCCGTTAAATGAGCAATTTAGTGCTGAAAAAGAAATTGTAGCTGAGCTTAATCAAGCTTTAGAGCTTATTAACTCTCAAGATGAAGAGTCATCACAAGAAATACTCGATAAGCTAAGACTTAGTAAAGAGAAGCTAGCCTCTTTTGAACATAATATGGTTCATTGGCAGGTTAACGAAGAGCTTATAGCGCAAGTTATTTCAGATTGGACAGGGATACCTGTTGGCAAAATGCATGAAGATGAAATACATGGCATTTTAAATTTAGCACAGCAAATGAAGCAACGAGTTGTAGGGCAAGACCACTCTCTTGATTTAATAGCTAAAGTTGTTCAAACATCTCGTGCTCAGCTAGCAGATGAAAGCCGTCCTAACGGTATATTTATGTTAGCAGGGCCAAGCGGTGTGGGTAAAACAGAAACTGCACTTTCGCTAGCCCAAGAAGTGTATGGTAGTGAAGAAAACGTCACGGTAATTAACATGTCAGAGTTTAAAGAAGAACATAAAGTTTCTTTATTACTTGGCTCTCCTCCAGGGTATGTAGGTTACGGTGAAGGAGGAATATTAACCGAGGCTGTAAGAAGAAAGCCATACAGTGTTGTACTTTTGGATGAGATGGAAAAAGCACACCCAGGCGTACAAGATATTTTTTATCAAGTATTTGATAAAGGTACAATTAAAGACGGTGAAGGCCGCGATATCGACTTTAAAAACACAATTATTATTATGACCTCAAACGTGGGCACAGATACCACAATGAGCTTGTTTGAAGACGAAGAAAGTAAACCAAGCATCAAAGGTTTATTAAAGGCATTACAAGATGATTTACTTGCTTCATTTAAACCGGCATTTTTAGGTCGTATTAATGTAATTCCTTACATTCCATTAAGTGACAATATTCTTACTGAAATTGCCGCTATTCAAATAAATAAAATAATTAAACGTGTTAAAAAACACTACAATGCCGAGTTAATTTATAATGACGATGTAATTGAATATATTATTGCTAATTGCCAAAATGCAGGCTCAGGTGCACGTAATATTCACACTATACTTCAAAATAGAGTGCTGCCATTGTTGTCTGAGGTTTTACTTTCTAGCATGATTGACGACAAAGAAATTAATAGTATATCGCTATTAGTAAAAGATAATGAATTTGAACTAGAGCTGAATTAAAGGTTAATTAAAGTTAATTTGAAATAACTTGTTATTAAGGTTGTTTCTTTAGTTTGAGGGCATTATAATTTTGGTGCCTGATATCACTACATGGAATTTTTGAGACATTGTCTTCATCTAAGGAAAGGAATCAGAAGGCCTTTTCATTGCTGTATTAAAGATAATGGTTTCAAAGGAATTTTGGTATATACCAAAGTAAAGAATCCAGTATTAATGGATAACATTGTTTAATAAAAAGGAGCATTATCAAATGCAAGCAAATACATATTTAAAATACGGTTCAATCAAAGGCGAAACTACTGCTGAGTCTTTCAAAGATTTAATTACAGTTTTATCTCTTGATTGGAATGTAAGTCGCGAAATTAGCTCAGCTACTGGTACAGCGATGGACCGTGAGTCAAGCTCTACTCGCCTTGGTGACGTAACAATCACTAAACTTCAAGATAAAGCATCTCCGGATCTTTTCAAAGAAGCGACAATCGGTAAAGGTTTACCAGCTGTTTTCCATATCACTAAGCAAGGTGATAAGGTTGAAGAAATCATGAAAATCGAACTTACAGATGCAATGATTTCTAGCTACTCAGTTTCAGTACAAAATGATCGTCCAATCGAAACAATCACTATCAGCTACACAGAAATGATGATGACTGTTACTCCAACAGACGACAAAAATAACATTACTGCTCCTCTTGTATACGGTTACAGCGGTGTTAAAGGTCAACAAATGTAATATTTGTTACCTTATAATGGCTCTGGGCATTGCTCAGAGCTTTTTTTGATCTTTAGGACGGGAAAAGCAAGGAATGCAAAAAGCAACACAAGATAAAAACGTAATTCAAATTAGCACCCCTGTTGGTAAAGATGCCCTCTATTTAACTCGTTTTGTTGCCCAAGAGGCAATGTCTGATTTGTTTGTTATGTCTGCCAATATGTACACTATTGGAAAACAAATCGCTCACGAAGACTTAGTGGGTAAACCTGTATCTATTAAAGTAAAAAATGCAGATGGCGGTGGTGAGCGTTACTACCACGGCATTGTTAGTCATTTGGTTTCAAATGGCAGCCGTACGGCTGATGTTGACGAGCAAAAAAATTATATAGATTATCAAGCGACGATAGTTCCATTCGCAGCTTCAATGCGCAATCGTAAAAATAGCCGCATTTTTCAAAAGAAAACAATTAAAGAAATATTTGCTGATTTATTTGGCCAACACAATGTTGCCTTTAGCGATAAAACCAGTAAAACCTACCCTAAATATGAATATTGTGTTCAGTATCAAGAATCTGATTTTGATTTTATTCAGCGCTTATTCCAACAAGAAGGTATATTTTACTTTTTTGAACACTCAAACAGTAACCATACGCTTGTATTAGCTGATGATATTACGGCTTACGAAGTATGTAATGAGGGCAAAGTTGTATTTTCAACTGGCCATTTAAGCGAATCACACGTATCGCGCTGGCAAGGTGGCTTAAGCATTGCCCCTGGTAGTTTTAAACGTGTTGGTTACGACTTTAAACAGCCATCACGATACCCAGATGGCGAGCAAGCAAACGCTGAACTTCCTACTCAATCGGTCTCTGAAATTTTTGAATACACGGGCGAGCAAGAGTGCCATCCGCGCGCTGCTAATCTAGCGTCTGTGCAGCTAGAGTCACTGCAAAGAGATATGAAGCTTTCTAGTGGGCGCAGTGATTGCCGCTCATTTACTGTAGGTAAGTTATTTAGTTTTAAAAAGCACGAAGACCCACGTCTTGAAGGTAAAACATTTGTTATTACCTCTATGATGACTTCAATTACAGTACCCAACCAATCAGGTTCGCAGCAGTCATCGGTAGAAGAAGTTTATTCAAATCACTTTGAATGTGTCCCAAAAGAAATCCCTTACAGAGCACAAATAAATAAGAAAAAGCCTGTAATAAACGGGGTCCAAACGGCAATCGTAACTGGCGACAGCGCTGATGAAATTATGATTGACCAATATGGTCGTGTAAAAGTGCAATTTGATTGGGACAGAGAAGGCAAAAAAGATTCTAAAAGTTCGTGTTGGATCCGCGTTGCCCAAAACTGGGCTGGTAAAAAGTGGGGGGCTTTTTTCTTCCCTCGCGTTGGCCAAGAAGTACTTGTGGATTTTATAAATGGCGACCCAGATCAACCTATAATAAGTGGGGCCGTGTATAACGCAGACTTAATGCCTCCGTATGCATTACCGGCAGAAAAAACGCAAAGCGGCATAAAAACGCGTTCTACAAAAGAAGGCGGAGCAGATAATTTTAACGAGCTTAGGTTTGAAGATAAAAAAGGCAGTGAGCTGGTTTATCTTCAAGCAGAAAAAGACAAGCAGCTCTATGTTAAAAACGATCAAAACGATAAGACAGATCACGACCACAACATTGAAATTGGCAACGACAGAAAAACAGATATTGCTAACAACGATACCCTTAATGTTGCTAAAAATCGTATTGCCGAAATGGGCGAAAACGATACCTTAAAAGTAGGTAAAACATTAAATATAGAAGCGGGTGATGAAATAGTTATTAAAACAGGCTCTGCACAAATTAAAATGAGCAGTAGTGGTAATATAACTATTGAAGGCACTAACATAAATATTAAAGGTAGTAATGTTAAAGTTGACGGCAGTGCTATTACTTTATCAGCTGGAATGATTAAATTAAATTAGTGCAAATATGGAAATAATAAATAGCTTTCATTCAGGACTTAGAAACGGCATTAATAATAACGGATATGTTGTATATTGCCGTTATGGGCTTGCGCATTTAATATGTTTGCCAATTAATAGGCCAGACGATCCATTGCTAAATCCAGCATTAAGTCACCTAAAAGCAATGAATGGTTATTACGCTGGTCAGTTTTTAAATAATTTACACCCAGTATTAAATAGTGAAGATGTTGTGTCGGGATTATACCAATATGCTATGCAAAGCCCTGTTGCACTTTCAGATTATTCTCAAAGTGAATTAATAGAGTGTTTATCTCTATTAGTGGCGCACAGCAAGTTATTAATTATCCCTTTATTTGATTAGTTTTATTTAAAAATATAAACAGACAAGGAGTCTTTATGGGCAAGCCCGCAGCTACAATTGGTCACATGCATGTGTGTCCCAAAACAACCGGCACAGTGCCGCATGTAGGCGGCCCTGTAGTTATTGGTTCAACTAATGTCTTAATTGGTGGAATGCCTGCTGCGCGTAAAGGCGACATGATGGTGTGTATTGGCCCACCAGATAGTATTAAATCGGGTTCTGGCTCGGTTAAAATTAACGGTAAGCCTGCAGCTAGAATGGGTGATGACAGCTCCCACGGCGGTAAAATTGTTGTTGGCAACCCTACAGTATTAATAGGTGGCTAACTTTGCTATCTACATACCTAAGTAATCATAAAGCGCAACTGCTAGCAATTAGTGAAGCACAATATTGCCCTTTTACATGCGTAGGTTTTATTAAAACGCTTAAAACAAAGCTATTAGAAGCATGTTGGTTAACGGCTAAGAAAAATAACGTCCCACAAAAATTTAGCCAGCCAGATTTAGTGCAATTAATCACTTTTTTACAAAGTGACCCCAATATTGATTCCACTGCACAAGCATGCGTTGAGGTAATGGCTAATTTGCCTCAAAACATTAACTTAGCGTTTATTAACGCTTTAATGAACGAGCCTACCTTACATAGCCTAACTAAATTAATTATTTATAAAGTTCTATTACAACAACATAGCTTGAATTTAATCGCTTATATTGACTTAAAAACTTTGTGCTTTGCATTAACCACTGACAAAGAGTCACTTGAGCATTTACAGCCAGCGTTGGAGCAAAATTTATTAATAAGTAGCCAAGCCAAAAATACCGATGTAATAAATACGTTTAAACACATATGCAATGCCGGGCTTATTAATTCTCCGTTAATGTCGCTTTTTTTATTATCACTCAGTTGGGAGCAGGTGAATGTAGTTGGCAACCATGCAAGCAATACTTTAACGGTTGACCAAACCATGCAGGTATTACTGCAAAGTAGCTTTGCAAAATTAATTCCATTAGCTAATACTTTTTTAAATAAAGTTGAAGAACCATGTACCATTATTGCTTTAATAAGGCGCTTGCTTGGCGATAAGCTTGATTTATTAGTGAGCTTTGAAACACAACTGCAAGCATGGCAAGGTGATGAGTTATCGTGTAGTGAATTTAAGCGTCAGTTACACACTAACTGGCCAAAGTTTGAGGGCGAGCTTTCATCTTCGCGCTTAATAGCAGGTAAAGCGCTAAATACTAAGTTAAATGCTATAGAAATGTCTGCTATGGATAGCTATAGCCAAGCTGTATTTAATTTATATAGCTACTACCAGCACGCTACTGCTAAAAAGTTAGCTGCGGAGGCCGTGTTGTGAGTGCTTTTAATATTAATATGGAGTGTTTTTTAGCGCCATTTTCTCAAGACATAGATGAGCTTTTATACGGCGAAGAGTCTGCATCAAATGAGTTTAAAGAATGGCAATCGTGGAATGCATGCATTTACGATTGCATATTAAAAGCAAAAGAATTATTTGCAAAAGTTGAAGACCTACAAGCGCCTTTGGTTTGGTTGCTTCCTGCGCTTGAATACCAAGGCGAGCTTAAGCAACTTTTGGCAAATAGTTTAAAACAGTTATTTCCACAGCATGTAAGTCATATTTTGTTTTATGGTGCTACAGGCGCTAATGCAATGATTGAACTTGTGCAAAAAAATCAGTGGAAAAAGGTTAACGTACTTGCAGTAGACGCTACACACAAAGCAAACATAAACGGTGAATATGCCTATCAAGGTGTTGGTGGTGCATTTGCAACTGTTACAGCGGTTAAAACTGGTTGGATGCAACAAAGCCACGAACTGGCTCCATCTGTAGATTTTATAAAGCATAACCAATTAAGTGGGATTTTTTCTAACATTGCGCTTAATAGTAAAAAACAAATAGATTTTATATGTGCGCCAGGTAATGGCGTAAACCACGAAAGCGATGTGTGGTTAACAAATTTACAATTGCTCAGTAATTTAATTAGTGAGCATACACATTATGAATTACCTAATTACAAATTAGGTAAAATTGGTGCGCTTGAAGGACTCGTCAATTTATATCAATTGACCTCAAGCCCGGCTATTGTAAATCACTTTAAACACGCGTTAGTGATTTCTCAAGAACAATCAAAATACCAGGCCGCAGCATCATACTTATGGATAAGTGAGGAAGTACACAACTAATGCAAAGTAATACAGTTGTTTTACAAGGAACAAGTTACCCCATTTGCCTCGTTGCTGGTACTGCAAAAGCACCTGCAGGTTACGAAGCTGTTGTAACAAATACCAATGAAAGTGCGAACCGATTAGTTGATCAAGTTAGTGAAACGCTCACAAATGATCCCTCTAAACGGATTGACACTATTAATCTACTTATAAGTATAGGTATTGATGCATCTAAAGCAGACGACCAACGTAAAACCGCTAACTCGCTTATTAAAGCAATTGCTGCAGGGACTATTAAGTGTTTTCGTGAAAAAGTTAAGTATTCTATTCAAGTTAGTGATAATACTAATAGTAGCTCGGAGGATGAAAACTCTAACAAAAAATCTAAGACAACCGCATCGGGGAAAAGTGCATCACAAGCACCTGTAAAAAACACGGGTGGTGCGATTAATAACACCGCAAGCGAAGAGCCAATTATAAATCAAGAGTGCCGTTCAGATCCGGTATCAATGCTGTCGGGCGAAGAAATTCTCCCGCTTATCGACTTTACCCTAGCAGGCAGCCGCCAATTAGTGTGGCGACGTTTGTATCGCTCATCTCATGCTGATGTGTGCACAACAATGGGTAATGGATGGCGCCATGACTTTATGGCAAGCCTTACAGAGCATTACTTGCCGCCGCCAAAAGTGGGTCCTAAGCAAAAAGGCACCTACTGGTTAGAGTACCAAGACGAGCATGGCGCTAAACATAAATTTGAAAAGGTAAAACCTGGCCAATCAAGCTATCAGCTAAGTAGTAACCTTGCGCTACATTACCAAACAAATGGTAAGCAAGTACTTGTAACGCCAGACGACCAACACCTTACCTTTAAACCAGGCGAAAGCGCATGGTTGCTTGAAAAAATAATTAACGAAAAAGGCCAAAGCATCGCGTTTTATTACGATGCGAAAGAGCGCCTACACCGTATAGAAGTAAACAAAGTACGTGGCTGTATTATTAGCTACAACGCGCAAGGTTTATTAAGCAAAATAGCAGCGTACTGCACCGATAAGAACAACAAACAGCAATTGCTATCGCCATTGCTTGCAAGCTATGAGTACGACGAAAACAAAAACCTTGTTCAGTCTACTAATCAGCAAAACGAAACTGAGCGCTACGCCTACAACGCCGCTAATTTATTAACAAAGCGTACCCGAGCCAGTGGCTTTAGCCATCATTTTGAGTGGGATAGCTACTCACCTAGCGCTAAATGTATAAAGCAATGGGGCGATAACAATACCTATACTTACCAGTTTGAATATAACTTAGAGGCTGGAGAGACAACCTGTATAGACTCACGCGGTCATAAAGAGCACTTTGTACATAACGCACAAGGTAAGCTGGTAAAACATACCGACCCTAATGGCAATATTTGGCAATATACATACAATGCGCAAGGGCAAAAGCTCAGTGAAATAAAGCCAGATAGCAGTACAACGCGCTATAGCTACACACCTTTCGGCCAGTTAGAAACAATAACACAGCCAGATGGTAACCAAACCCATTTTGCCTACAACCAACTTGGGCAACGTGTATTAACTACCCTACCTGATGGTCAAACCATTACGCGTAAATACAGTGTAGCTGGCTTATTACAAAGCGAAACCTTTGGCGATGGCCGCACCACGTTATACAGCTACGATAAGCTTGGCCAGTTAACACAACACATAAACAAAAACGGCCAAATCACCAAGTTTATTTGGAACGAGCAAGGCGAGCTGCTAGCAAAACACCTAAACGATGAGCTAATACGTTACAGCTACGACAGCTTAGGCCGCGTAAATGCCACACTTAATAACGCAGGCTTACTCACTCAATATAAATACAATGAGCACGGCCAACTTACACAAACCATTGCCTTTGATGAAAAAGAGCCTGAAAATAAACAGCATCAATATTTTAGCTACGACGAAGCAGGGCGATTAATTAGCTCGCAAAACAGCAAAGGCGATACCACAGAGCAACACTTTGAAGGGCTAAGCCAACCGCATTGTGTTATTCAGCCTGATGGCAGCGCACTGCATTTAACGTACGACAAAGAGCGAAACTTAACAGCCATCGAGCGAAGCGACGGCCACGTATACCGCATAAGTTACGACGCTAACGAAAACCCAACACAAATAACCGGGTTTGATGGCACGCTACAGCAATATAAGTACGATGCTTGTAATCGCTTAGCCTCAGTAACGCAAAGTAATAAACGCCATGTAAAAATAGAGCGCGACAGCCTTGGCCGCGTAACTGCGCAGCATGCAAGCCTTGCAAGCGACTCACATATCGTTAATAACGCCAATTACTACAGCTACACAAAGCAAGGTAAAATTGCGCGTGCACATAATGCGCAATCAACACTTAAACAAACGTTTGATAAAGGCGGCAGGCTACTGTGCGCCGAGCAAGTAAATAACCAGCAACAAGCGCATACTTTAAAATACAGTTATGACGAATACGGCAGACGGCAATCACTTACTCTGCCAGATTCAACCACGCTTAAATACAGCTACAACCACTTTGGCCAGCTAAGCGGCATTAACTTACTGCAAACCAATAGCAAAGAGATTGAGCTCGCAAAGCCGCTTGTAACATTAAGCTACGACAGCCAAGGTAATATTAAAACCCAGCAGTTTTGTAACAGCATAACCCTTACTCAACAGTTTGATGTATTTAATCGTTTAACGCAGCAACAGCTTACACACCCAGCGCAAACACTATTCGATACCTGTACGTACAATTACGACAGCGTAAACCAGCTGATTGCCCGTAAAAACGAAGGTGTAAGCAGTCAAAACATCAACTTTGAATACAACAGCCTCGGGCAGTTAATACAACAAACTTTAGCAAGCTCACGAGCTGATACAACTACGCATTATAAGTGGGATAGTTTTGGTAACCCAGTTAGCCAGACGGTGCAGTCAAATATAGGCGTTGCAAACACTAAAGATACAGGCGAGCAAGCTACAAAACATAATGCTGCCAATAATGATCATACTGATGCTAGCACTTCTATTGATTTAACGCGCGCCAACCATAACGTATACAGCGATTTAGCGCCAAATAGTAATAAAAATAGCAGCAACGCAGACTCAGTAATAAACAATAAAGGCACTAACAACACGACCATAAACAGTGCTACCGAAGCAGACCGTTTAACACACTTTGGCGACAGCGACTTTTACTACGACGAGTTCGGTAACCAAATACGCGAAACCGGCAAAGGCATTAAAACCCGTCGTGAATACAACGCGTTTAATCAGTTAAGCTGTTTTAACAACAACGGCACGCTTACCCAATACGACTACGACCCATTAGGTCGTCGTATCGCCAAGCACACCGAGCACGGTAAAATTGACTACATTTGGGATAAAGACCAGTTAATCGGCGAATGCCAACACGGTGAATATACCTGGTATATCAACCTGCCGAATCAATTTCACCCAGTTGCGCTGATTAAACAAGGCGAGGTGTACTACTACCACCTAGACCAACTGAATACCCCGCGTTTTGTAACCAACAACAAAGCAGAAGTTGTATGGGAAAATCAAGCAGATGTGTATGGTTATGAAGAACCAGAAGCCGAGTCTGACACTAATAAAGGAAACACCTTCACTCAGCCAATTCGTTTTCAAGGGCAATATTTAGATGAAGAGAGTGGCCTGCATTATAACCGTTATCGCTACTACAGCCCCAAACAGCAACGTTTTATAAACCAAGACCCAATTGGCTTAGTGGGTGGCATAAACCACTATCAATATGCGCCGAACCCGGTGAATTGGGTGGACCCGTTTGGGCTAGAGTGTAAGGAAGGAACTGCCACAATTATAAAAATTGGGCATGGTAAAAACATGCATTTTGCGATTCAGGTTAAAACAATATTCGATACCACTGAAACTCATCAGCATGGTGGCATTGAAGAGGATGGCACAATAACTAATACGCTAATCATCCGTTATGATGAGAAAGACTTTGCAGGGCAATCGATCGAAAAAACGACTATTAAATTACCAAATGCTTTAGCAGCAAGTGACTTACAGAGGCAGCTACTTAGAGAAGGCGACATGGCGCTCGATAGAGCTGATTGGAACCCAGAGAATTTGGACACACCATTATATGATCCTGTTAATCAAAGTTGTTTAACGCATGTATTTGATGTGTTGAAAGCTGGAGGTATTGAGAACGTTCCAGAAAACTCCAACAGTAAAGATCGAAAAGTTCAGTTATTTACAAAAAAACTAATGAAAGGGAAAATTGGGCCACCTGAAAAAACGACACTTGAAAAGCATGTAGAAGCAGTTGCTGCGTATAGAAAGCGTTACGAAGATCGACTGGCTGAATCGATAGGTAAAGGTGATTCTAAGAGAAGGCAAGGTGCTTTTAAAGCTAAGATTACAGAGGCTAAAGGTGAACTTGGTGCTTCCATGTATATGGAAAAAGAGTTTTCAGACCCTCCTCCTCCAGCAAAAATGGAAATGGGCTTTGGCCCGGGTCCTGGAGTCGATCAGGTTTGGGCTAAACGAGACGAAAATGGCAAAGTTATAGAGTACTTTGTTGTTGAAGCTAAAGGCCCTGGTGCGAAATTGTTAACTGGTGCAAAAAAAGGCGACCAGATGACTGACCCGTGGGTTAAAAATAGTTTGAAATCAATGAAAAAGTCAGAAAAATATAAAGAGAAAAACAAACTAGGTAAAGATATTTTAAAAGCTATAAAAAATGATGATCCTAAAGTAACTAAATTAGTAATTGAGGCCAAAGAGGTCGAAGGTAAAATTATTGGTGGAAAGCTTCAGCCTCTTCCATAGGAAAAAATATGTTAAAACTAAATAATTATGATTTTGAATTTGATGAGTTATTTGAAGAATCGCCTATTACAATAGAGATAAGACTGAGGCATATGGGTGATCAATCTGTTGAGGTTGGTATCAAAAAGAGGGCTTGTTGGGTTCTTTCTGAAGAGTACCAAGAGTTGGCGTACGCACACTATGTTTTAGAAAATTATGAAGAAGCTAAGTGTTATTTAAAAAAGGCAGCGCCATTCGCGTATTTAACAGGCTTTGATCCTGAATTAAAAGGACACAACAATGAGTGGACAATTCAAGGTGAGTTAAATGTTACTTTGTTGTTTGGTGATGAAACAACAATAAGTAAGTTACGTGAACATGCAGATGACTTTACAACCAGCAGCGTAACTAAGAAAGCTATTTTTTTGTATGATCACTTACTAATAAAAATAGGCACAGGTAAAGTACTGCCGGAAGAAGAAATTGAAAATGCGCTTAAAGAGGCTAAATCAACTAAAGATAAAGATGTACAACAATGCATTGTTCCTCTTATTGAGGCCATTAAAGGTCTTACCATTGGCGATGATTTATTATGGCAATCAAGCATTGACAAAGTAATTGCGTGGCACGCTGATGAGTGTAAATACGGTGACTTCAAAGAAGATGGAAATGCGGTCATGTCATTAAATGCGCTTAGCATGGCTAAATTGGGTAAAGATATGCATGGTTGGCAGTGTAAAACTGACTCACTTTATTTACCGTTATATTTAATTAATGATTAAATCTATCCCCACCTATTTTAAGAGGTAATGATGAGTAGTGTAATTAATCTTTTTATTGTTGATGAAGATGTTTATCCCACAACACTGAATTTAAGTGATGAGCAAAAATATCAAGAGTTGTTAGATATAACCCAAGATGAAGCTACTAGATGGCAATCTATAGAGCTAAACATGCGTGGCTTTATCCCGGCCATTGAGTTACTTGATGCAGTGGTAGGTGGCCAAGGGTTGTTGCCAGTTTGTACATTTAACTATTTCCCTCATCAATTAATTGGGCCGGATGCTAACATAAGTGGTTCTTTTGGCTTTTTTTCAAGTGAGATGGTGCAAGACCTATTTCCTTTGCTAAAAAAGTATTTTGAAGTTGATATAGATAATAGTGAAAATAAAGGTCTAGTAGATGATGTTGAGCATAGGGCTGGTGAGCTCGACCCGCAAGCTTATGAAATAGTTCGCGACCGCTACTTTGTTACGTTTAGAGACGCCGCAGAGCAGAATAAATCTATCGTAGTATTGATAGAAGAGTAAAACATTCAATCGATTTTAAAAGATGCTTTAATATTTTTCTTAGATGAAAACGGAGAAATAATGCCTACAAAAGAAGAGATAAATAAATTTATTACAGCACAAAAGGTGTGTAGTCATTTAGCAAAAAGCATGGCAAGCAAAAGGAAGATAAGGCCAATTCCATATGCAATCGATTTCCTCGATGATAATTATGATTTAACTTGGTACTGCGATGAATGTGTTAAAAAGTATCACCTACCAGAAAACGGTGTTTTTTTATACCACTTTCCGGAAGATGATGAAGAGATAACTGATTACGTTAGAAAGCTAGGTGATTTGAAAAGCCTTGAATTTCAAGTAAGTAAATTAAAAGGGTTTAAAGTGTCAGAGAATTATGACAATGACCCTTTTGCAGAGTTTAGTGAGAATGAAGCTGAAAAACCGTTATTGTTTAGTCAAATGCTATTTGATTCGCTGTCGGGGCTTAATGACGAAAAAGTCGAGCATATGGTGGAGAAAGCATTAATGGTTCCATTTGGCACAGAGATTGACTTAGATGATTCAAATTAATAATAAATATGCAAATGGCTTTTTCAAGCGCAGAGATTAATAACATTAACCAGTACTTTAATTAACTATAACTGCGGCGCTTTAAATCAAACCTAAAGTACAAATTAGCACCGTTATTTCTAATAAAAATTATTAAAATAATACACTTCTATAGAAAAGGAATTTCATGTTCAACTTAAATATGATTGCAAGCGTTGGATTAAAATCAGCAAATAAATCGGCTGACGTACAACTGATACGCTCACTTTTAAATGCTTATGCACGTAAAACGGGGTTATCCCTTATTGTAAATAGTAAGGTCGATCACCACTTTATTGACCTAATTAAGCACTTTCAGAAAAAAGTTATAAAAATGGGGAATCCAGATGGCATAGTTTCTGCGAACCGAGGGACTTTTAGAAAGTTAGTTGAATTTTTATCTAGCATTTATACCAAAGTCTCAATTACAAAGCCTAACTACGGTATCTTAACATGGGATGCTGAGGGTACAGAAGGTGGGGTTTATCACAGCCGCTGTTTCCATGTGCCATCCAATAGGTCTGGGTTAACCATTGGTCGAGGTTACGATATGCGTGATAAAACATCTTCCAAAATTAGTGGTCAACTTATTCAATCGGGCATCGATAATAAAGTGGCTAATGTTATAGCCCTTGCTGCAGGTAAAATGGGTAATGCAGCTAAGCAGTTTGTTATAGAAAAAGACTTACTTGATTTTGAAGTATCAGCACAGGTGCAATTAAAGCTATTTGAAATTGTTTACAAAGAAATGGAAGCTGATGTAAAGCGGATATGTAATAAAACTATAACAAGTCAAACATATGGAAAAACAGATTGGCTAAATTTAGACCCGAAGATAAAAAATGTTTTGATAGATTTAAGGTTTAGAGGAGATTACCGCCCTGCTAGTCGTAAAATTTTGCAAAAACATGTTGCGAACAATGATTTAATATCCTTTAAAGCTGAAATAAATAAAAGTGCTAACTGGGGTGGTATACCGCTTGCCAGGCAACAGGCGCGTATTAAATACATAAACTCATAGGTGTATGATGAAACAATTGATGATTAGCATTTATTTGATTTTTACTTTTTTTTGTACTGAAGCAATAAGTAATGATGACAAAACTTATGTTAGCTTTGATGTTATAGAGATGGATGTGGAAAGGGTTAATGATAACTTATTCCGCTGGATAAAATTTCATCCTGATAGCGAGTTCCCATGTTTAAGATTAGAGATTTTAGAAGCAGGTAGTAATGCGCTTATCAAACGAAAGAATATTTGTAACGTGTATGATGAAGCTTTAAAAGTTACACATGATTTTAAAAAGTTATCATTTTTAGATATCTACAATCTGAGTGTTGAATCTCAGACTCTAACATTTGAGTTGGAGCTATCTCTACTCAGTCAAAATGTGGTTAACATGAATTGTTCAATTAAGATTGAAAATAAAGACTTTTCTCCACTTGTTTGTAACCGTTCAGAGTAGTTGGGGGTAAAGTTTGGTGAGAATACCGTCCACATTTGTGGATGATTTTAATAATTCAAGTTTTAATGGACATATATTTAACATTTTTAATGTAATAACGGCTCCAAACTATCTAAAATAATTACTTAAATAAGTAGGTATGGTTTGGTACGTTTCAAAAAAGCTCAAGAGTTTTGATTAGCTAAAATTTAAAGTTAGGTCTATGGGGATGGTTTTAATGGCTAAAGGTACCGAAACCTTTTTATTATTCCTCCCATGGAAGCTTTTGCGTAGGTTCTGATTAGTAACAATCATCTTACTTTTGGGTACCGTATACTCCGGAATGACTGTGTTAACGCAATACTTTGATACAGAACCTGAGTGGCTGTTAGGAATTTTATTTTCTACAGGGGTAGCATTTTGCCTTATAAATTTCAAAGTAAGCCAAGGCTCTTTTTTTGCGCAAATATATTAAAATTCTATGCTTTATTTTTAGCTGTGATTTGTTTACCGTTTTTTATAATTTTAGAAGGTAATGGGTATTATATTCAACAGCTATCAATGTAGCCTTTATGTTGCTCTCTTTTTATTTAATTAAAGGAGAAAAATACCAAGGTCTTGTTAAATATCAGTATGATTTTTTTAAAGATATAAAAGACGCTCGTGCTGCTGTCGAAAAAGAAATGGCAAAAAGTAACCGAAGGAACAAAAAGTAATAAATTTTATTTACCTTTATTCAATTTAGAACTCTAGGGAGCTATGAACGCCTAAGCTAAGGCGCTATAGAAATGATATGGAACAACAAAACCAACAAACACTAACTAACCTTGTTTACGATATATACGAAAACCCAACTTTAATAGAAGAGCATCAAGTACTTATTAAGCCCTTATTGAGCGATTTAGTTGCTAGTGCACCTGCTGGGTTTGAGGGTATGGCGACGATGATTAATACTCATATTTCTAATGGGTTTAAATTCAAAAATCCTAAAATACAAAAATTTGAACTTGAGTCGGGGCTTTTAAAACTTAAAACATATTTTCAAAAAATAAACCTATAACCCCCATCATAATTACACACTCAATTTTTAATATTAATGCAGCACTAGTGCTGCATTAATTTTTTCTCATCAAGGATGATCTATGAGCCTTATCACCACGAGTATTTTAATGCTGTTTTTACAGCCTTTATTTGTATATTTAGCTCTTTTTAAAGAGTCAGAACGGAGTACTCCAAGCCGTTCATTAGATAACGAAGATGCTATGTATCTTTTTATAGCACCAGGGTTAGCTGTATTTTATTCTGATAACATTTGGCAGGCGTTACTTTATTTAGGAAGTGTATGCCTGTTAGGTTTAATGCTTGCCATTATTGTAAAAAGCAAAGCTAAAAAGCGATTAACAAGAGATGACGCTATCGGGTTTACTATTGCCAGTTTTTTATTTTTTGGGATTATAAAATTAATTATTGGTGGGTTAGGATATTTTTTTACCGAAAATGCCGCGAATGCTTCAGCGCCTGTCATAGGTGAACAAACTTATTCATCAACTACAGGTGAGCTTTTAAACTGGGGCTATTTGTATTATCAGTTTTGGCCAACGCTATACTTTTTACTCTTTATGTTAGCCACATTAGTTATAAAAATAATAGAGAGCCGATTTAATAAACATTCATTTTCAGGCTCGCTGCTAATATTGGGCGCAGTTTTAGCTGGCGTATCGCCGTTATTTGGCAATGCTTTTATTTTAGGTGTGATAGCTAACTTTTTTATATTTTTTGTTATTTGTACGGCATGCATAGAAATTGATAAAAAGAGCGATCCTTCAGCTGGTGCTATTAGTTTTATATATGGTTTTTTGCTTGTGGGCAGTATCGCGTTTAGTAGTATTGGTAAATTAATATATACGCTATTTTATAATTAAATTAGGATTGTTTTTTGATTAAAAAACATGCAGTATAATTGTACCTAATTAGTATGTTCCCCTACTTTTTTTAATATAAATATGGATGGTGTAATTAATTGGCCATAAACATTAAGTAGCTTATAGCTAGGTCTTGGGAGAGTGTTTGCTTTGTTTTTATCGCGTTTAAAAATTTTTGTGTTGGTAATAGTCTCTATTGCCGTTGTTTTTTTTACTACATCACAGGCTTGTGCGGATATGTTTGGCTTTTTTAATAAACAAGAATTTTATTTATCGGCTCCAGTAAAGGGGCAGTTATTAGATAATGGGCAGCCAGTTGCAAACACTAAAGTAATGCGCTCACTCACCTATGGCGATGAATACGTTGACGAAACCACAACAGACGAATACGGTTATTTTACTTTTACAGAAAAAACAATAAAGACAGGTAAGCCCTCTAATATGTTTGATAACGACTCGTTGGTTCAACATATTTATTTAGAAAACGGCACGCCAGAAGGAATTGTTTTATGGTACACGCTTGTTTCAATTCATGAAAAAAGTGACACACTTAAAGAGCTTCTTGCACACTTGAAGTGTGATATTTCTAAAGAGCCGCAAACATACGATATTCCAATTAAAGAAGATACCAGCCACGCTTTTGCGATTTACACATCATGTAAACTTTAACTATTAATTTAAAGGGAACTTATATGAATACTTTGACGCCAACCCAAGCGGTACAGTTAGCTAACCTTGCTTATAAAGCAAAAAGCATTAAAACCACTAACCTACTTCATCGTTCACTTCATGCATCTTTGCGCGACAATTTTAACTTTTCAGTTAACCCTGGCGCAGTACAAGGTGTAACGGGAGGTTTTTTCTCCCATTTATTTAATTTAAGTACGGGTTTTGCTTTAGTAGGGCATGGGCTTGGCGATTATCAGGGTGATTCAGTCATAACAATTCGTGGAACTAATTCGCTAAGAGATGGCTTAACTGATGGCCATTTTGGTTTAAGTGGAGGCTCAAACGGTAGTATGGTGCATGCTGGGTTTAATAAGACCTTTTACAGTATGAAGCCCGCGTTACAGGAGTTTGTTGAAGCTAATATTAAAGATAAAGTAACCGATTGTATTCATTTAGTTGGCCACAGCTTAGGTGGTGCATTAGCGACGCTTTCTGCCGATTGGATTAGAGCTGAATATTCAATACCTGTAAAGCTATATACGTTTGGCTCACCGCGCGTTGGGCTTGAAAACTTCTCTCGGGCTGCGACATCAAGAATTGATAAAATTTATCGCTGTACTCATGGTGCAGACCCAGTTGCTAAGGTACCTTTGTGGCCGTTCTCGCATGCACCTTATAGCGGTCAAGAAATACGCTTAGATAATGGGCAAGGTTTAAAAGGTGCTGCCCATACTCTCAATGGTACGCCTGGCTATATAAACACAGCCAATAGTAATAATTGGAACAACTTAACCATTCAAGCTAATCATTTTTTGAGTACCCCTGTACGTTTGAAGTTTGAAGATAGAAATCAAGCCTCTTTTACTTCCCACTGGGCTGATAAACTAGGGGCTGCGTTAGTCACACTTTTAAAAGATGCGGGCTATTACAGTGCAGTTGCTGCCCAAGCTGCTATTGGTACTGGGCTCACTTTTTACGATATGTTGGCGCGTACTTTAGATAAAATAGCTAAAGCGTCAGCCTCGTTTGCAACACAAACCTTAGGTTTACTAGGGCATATGTTAGTGTTTGCAGGTAAAGTAATTAGTAAAGCGGTGGAGCTTACATATAGCTTTATAAAATCTGTATTCGACTCAACCCTAGGCGCTTTATACCGAGCGGCGAGAGAGGGGCTAAGTGGCTTAGATTAACTTTAATCTAACCCTCAATCTCGCTCTAACAAAATAGCACCACTTTGGTTTTCGCCTAAGTGGTCGTTTTTGTTATAAATAGGGCATTTACTCATAGATAAGCACCCACAGCCAATACATCCATCAACGCGATCGCGCAAACGCTGCATATACGCTATTCGCTCGTCCAGCTGTGCTTGCCATTGCTTTGAAAGGGCTGCCCAGTCTTTTTGCGTGGGTGTGCGCTGATCAGGTAATGTTGCCAATGTTTGTTTAATTTCATCAAGGGTTATTCCCATTGCTTGTGCGGCTTTTATTACCGCTATACGGCGCAGTACATCTTTTTTATAGCGGCGTTGATTGCCGCCATTTCGCCAGCTACGTATTAGTCCTTTGGTTTCATAAAAATGCAGGGTTGATACTTTTACGCCGCTACGCTTTGCTACATAACCCACGGTTAAGTTGGCCTCAGTTAGTTTTTTTTGATCTATTGGCATTATTTTTAATTTCCGTTTGACCTCAATATAACTTGAGGTTTTAAGCTTCTTTCAACATTAAAAAAGGAGCTAACTAAATGCAACAAAAACTTGAGCGTAGCACTGTTATTATTTATTCAAGCGCACGCAAAAATGGTAATACACAGGCGCACGTTAATGGATTTGCAGAGCAAAATAATGTGCGTGTAATATGCTTAGATGATTATAAAATTGCGCCGTATTGCTATAACAAAAACTATAAAAATGATGATTTTTACGCTGTGTTTGAAGCACTTTTAAAATATGATCATTGGGTGTTTGCGTCTCCTGTTTATTGGTACAGCACCACGGTACAAATGAAATTATTTATCGATAGAATAACCGATTATATGGACGATGAAGTATTAAAACCTAAGCTTCGTAGTTTACGCAGTAAGCATTTTTCAGTACTTTCTAATGCGTCATCAAGTGAAGCCCCCGCCTGTTTTGTAGAGCAGTTTAAAAATACGTTTGGTTATTTAGGTATGCAGTTTATTAACCACAGCCATAAAAGTACCCAAAAGGTTGCTTAAATTGCAGCCTTTTTTGGTTGTCTCTGGTAGTTTAGTAATAATCTTAAAAAACACAGGATTGTTTTATGAAATATTTACTATTGTTAGTGCTGCTTTTTAGCCCTTTAATATATGCTACAGAGCAACCAATTAAGGGGTATGGTAATTATTACAATGTACCCGAGCATGATGAAATTAATGACGCTACGGTATTTAAAATAGCCTTTGATGTTGCTGATGGTGCTGAAAAAGGCGCGCAAAATAATTCAATAAATTCGCTAGCGCGTTTTATTAACATGCATGTGGCGCATGGCGTAAAGCCTGAAAACATACAACTTGCATTAGTTGTGCACGGCAGCGCAAGTGTTGATGTGTTAGCTAATAGCGAATATAAAAAACGCTTTAACGCTGACAATAAAAACCGAGCGTTAATTGAGCAGCTACTAGCAAACAACACTAAAGTGTATGTTTGCGGGCAATCGGCTACTCACTTTAAAGTAACGCCAGCGCTTTTAATTGAGGGTGTAAAGATGTCGCTTTCAGCTATGACCGCTCACGCACAACTTCAACAACAAGGCTATACGCTCAATCCATTTTAATGACTCAAATAATAAAAAACATTCTCTGCTTTGGTGACTCAAATACATGGGGCTTAAACCCTGTAACGGGTAAACGTTTTGATGAAAATACCCGTTGGACATCACTTTTAAATAAACACTTAGGGTGTGGCTTTAACGTAATAGAGGCAGGGCAACCTAATCGCACTTTAGTGCATAATCCCCCGTTTGACGGTGTGCTCAATGGTGTCAGCTATTTAAAACCTTATTTGGATAAGCATGATCTCGACCTTATTATTATAGCTCTTGGTACAAACGATCTTAAAAAACGTTTTAATTTAACACCTAGTTTAATAGCAGATGGCTTGAATGATTTAATTAACTCAATACACATTTATTATCAGCAAGGTAGTACTTTAAAATCCCCTAAAATTATTATTGCCAGCCCACCTAAAATAAGAATAACCGAGCAGTATTCACGTATTTATGAAGAGGCTGATACAAAAGCAAAAGAGCTCTCTAGTGCATTTAAAAGCGTTGCAGCTAATAATAAGTGTGCTTTTATTGATTTAAACTCGTTTATTAGCATATCAGATGGTGATGGAATTCATTTTGATAATAACCAACATTTGTCAATAGGCTTTAAAATAGCGCAATTGGTTCAAAGTTCACGCAATAATTGTTGAATCTATCTGTGTGAATTTAATGCGACTTATGCAATCATCTAATAAAGTAGTGATATAAATTAACAACTTCGGGATGCTATGAAAAAGTACCAACAAAAATCTATTATAGCCGTTTTAACCGGAGTGTTAGTTTTTATAACTGGCTGTATTATTTTACTCAATTTTGCAGCGCAGCAATTAACAGCACAAACAAAGTCAGATGCTGAGTATATTCTCACTCATGTAGAAGGTGCGATTGCAGAGAGGCGTCGAATACTTACCCCATTAAATAAGCTTGCGTTTAAACAGTGTGACAACACGACTCTTCTTGAGATGCGCCGCGCTTTATTTGACGCAAAATATGTAATTGATATAGGTTTTTTTAAAGGTAACCAGTTAGTTTGTACTACGGGGGCAGGCTTATTAAGTAAACCAATTAACGATAAACAGCCTGACTTTATTCGAGATGATGAACAAGTGAGGGTTCGTTTTGAGCCAAAGCTTTATTTATTATTATTTAGTGAGCGCCCTATGGAGGTAATTATAGTCAGGCAAGGGGACTATAATTTAATTATGCAGAGTACTCCCTTTACTAATATTGGAGTTACTGCGCCTGATTGGGAAGTTGTTTATAAAACACCAAATACTTTGCATCATTTAGCGGGTAAAGAGGATCTCTATTTTCAAGTAAAAAACAATGTTTTCTTTCCTTACGAAACTAATTTAGTTTGCAGTTCTACAAATAGTCAATATTGTGTGGTAGTGCACTTACCTTGGAGTCTGTTTTTTTCTAATAACCACTTATTACTAATAATTTCGTTAATTTTAACCTGTTTAGCGGGAATATCGAGTGCGTTAATAGTTGATGCAAGAATTGCTGCACGTCGCTCTATTAATCAGCGTATCCGTAAAGGACTTAAAAAGGGATCATTTTATTGGACTTACCAGCCTATTATTTGTTTGCAAAGTGGCAAGCTGATTGGTTGCGAGGTACTTGCACGTTTTGAAGATAAGTACGGTGCTTTATTTCCAGATGAGTTTATTCCGGTTATCAGAAAAAACAATTTAACCTGGACTTTTACTGAGGCCATGATTGCTACCACAATCAAAGAGTTAACTTCTCTAGAGGAATTGCCTGAAGGCTTTAAGGTGTCGCTTAATATATTTCCGTGTGATGTAGAGCTGGGTAATGTATCGTTGTTGCCGCAAATTACAGAGCTTACCAACTCGCGCTTTATTATTTGTTTAGAGATAACTGAAGACGAATACCTTGATACAAGTATCGCGCATGCTCATTTTAGAACCTTGGTTGAATCGGGATTTAACTTATCATTAGATGACTTTGGTACGGGTTATTCAAATTTAAGAAACTTACAAAATTTGAGCTTTCATCAACTTAAAATTGATCGTACGTTTGTTCAAGATATAACAACTGAGGGCTTAAAAGCCTCTATGATCCCGAATATTATGGAACTTGTGCATAAGTTTAATTATACCTGTGTAGCAGAAGGAATTGAAACCACTGAGCAAGAAGCCATTTTAAAAACAGCGGGTGTGCATTACGGACAAGGCTGGAAGTACGGTAAGCCCATGACTGCGTCTAAATTTAAAAATTATATAACTAGTCAGCATTTTTAGATCTCAGCTGCCATACTAAACGTATCGGTATGAAATTTATAAATATTAGGTTTATTATGATCAAATTAACATTAAGTGGTTTTGCACTTTTACTACTTAGCGCATGTACAACACAGTACCCAAACCAGCAATTAACAGGTAAGCAGTTCCCAAGCATTAGTGGCGAAAGCTTAGAGCAAAGTTTGGTGACTATACCTAGTGATTTTAAAGCCGATAAAACACTACTGCTCATTGGGTACAAGCAAGACAGCCAGTTTGATATAGACCGTTGGTTAATTGGTTTAGATATGGCAGGTGTTACGCTTCCTACCTACGAACTACCAACCATTGCCGGCATGGCACCACGTATGTTTAGCACATTTATAGACAGCGGTATGCGCAAAGGCATCCCTAAAGAATTATGGGGTGGGGTAATCACTATTTATAAAGATGGCGAGACAGTTCAAAAGTTTACAGGTAATCAAAGCCCAAATAACTCTCGTGTGGTACTTATAAATAGCAGCGGCGAAATTTTATATTTTTATGATCGAGGTTTTTCGGTTGATGCGTTAAATAAATTAAAAGCGAATATTGAGTAGCCTTTAAATTCATTTGTTTAGGTTAATTAAAGTGAAAGGGAGCGAATGCTCCCTTTATATTGTATTTTATTTAAAACGCGTAACTTACACTAAAGCGCGTTGTACGAGGCATAATGTAACGACCATTTGGTGCATCAGCATTACGTGGATCACCTTCTGTAATGCCTTGCTCATCCGTTAAGTTATCTATTGCTACTTGAAGCTTGATGCCCTCCATTGGTTCTAATATTAAACCTAAATCAACTTTTTCGTAGCCGTCGAGTGTTACAGTGTTTTCGTTATTGCCAAAGCGATCATCAACCGCTGAAAGCGTACCGTATAAAGTTGCATACATACCTTGTAGCTCAAAATCGTAACTTGGCGTTATACGTACTTGCCATTTTGGTTGGCGCTGCGACTGGTTACCATCGTTTGTTGGGCTCTCTGTAATTTCAGCATCTTGTAATGTCGTATTTAAATTAACAGAAAAACCAGAATCATGATTAAAGTTGTAATCAAGCTCTATACCGTATGCTTCGTTTGTTAAAATTTCTGCTGGCACGCCAGGTCGTCTTACAAATGTGTCGCCTTTAACTTCATTTACAAATACGGTTGCATAAAAGTCGGTTGATTCAGTAATTAACTTATAGCCAAGCTCGCCTTGAGTTATTTCTTTAATAAGCTTTTCGCCGCCTTCGTAAGCATCAAAGTTATCTCTAAAGTCATCAAAGTAAGGCATTTTATAACCACGGTTAACACGGGCAAACACACCCATATCATCATTAATTGAATAGTTTAACCCTGTAGTCCACGATGTTTTACTTTCATCATAGCTAACGGTTTTAGTAATAATACCGTCAAGGCCCTCATCTACACTGTATTCTACTTCGTGGTTTTCTTGACGTACGCCAACATCAAGTGTAAATGCATCAGCAAATTTGTATTCACCGGCGACATAAAACGCGTTAGTGCGCGCATCACCTGTTGAGCTTATGTCGTAGTTAAAATCACAACCATTGGTGTTTTGATTACATTCAATACCGGTTAATGCTTCGCCACCTGATTCAAGTACATGGTATGCAGTGTTACCTAAGCTCCACCAATCTTTTGCTGAAGTACTTGCAGTGTAATATCCAAAGGTTGTTGATAGGTCGCCAAATTTCTTCGAAAAAGCTAAATCATTAGTAAATGAGCTGATTTCTTTAAGTACTACCCATCGACCAAGTTGTTGGACTGGGGTATCGCTTGCGTATTCAGTGTTTGTAACTGCTCCAAATGCAGTTTGGCCGTTATCAGCAACTGCTCCAACCGTTGTTGCTGAGCCACTAGGTACTAAACCGTAGGTATTTGCATCGCCTTTAGTAATGTTAAAGCGATCTGAAAAATGCCAACCACCTTTTAGCTCTAGCTTAATACTACCGCCCGAAACATGGCCGTCCCACCCTCGGCCATCACCTAGGTCAATATCAAGTGCTTGCGCATCGGGGCCTGTAAATATTGTTGCTTGACGGTTTAGCGTACCAAGTTGCGTATATTCTGCGTCAATACCATCAACATTAAGGGGTGTTGGTAAGTACCATGCACCGTGATCGTCTGTTTGGCGGGTATAAAAGTTAAGCTCGCCGTTGTCTAAATCTTTAGTAATGTTGATTGTAAATTGGCTACCTTTTTCAGAAGTAAAGCCCGCATCACGAATACCCGGTGAGCTTTTTACGTAACCGCCAACCATAAAGTATAAATCGTCAGTAATTTCACCACTCATCACAGCGTCAACTCGCTGTAAGTCGTAATCAGAAGTTGTGTATTTAAATAAGCCTTCTGTTTCTTCGCCACCACGTTTTAATCTAAAATTGGTTGTTAATCCTGGTTGTCCGTTAGATAAAACAGGATTAGGTCCACCACGCAGGGCTTCTACTGTCTCAATGGTTTCATCAATACGAAACATTGATGAGTTCTCTAAAAATGACAATGTTGAAGCAGGATAAATAGGTGAGCCTTCAATACTGAGTGTTAAAAATGGGGCATCACCACCACCAGGAAAACCACGAACAAATACATTAGCGCCCGATTCACCACCTGAGCTTTCTACCCAAACACCAGGTATTGCTTTAAACAAGTCAGCGGTGCTTTTTGGAGACAGTTTAATAATTTGTTCACTATCGATATTAGTTACCGCATAGCTGGCATCAATTTTTCTAACTCCAACACCCGTAGGTGTTCCCGATACCACAATGCGCTCAACTTTCTGTTTTTCTTGTGTTTGCTCTGCTGCAAATGCGCATTGAGTGCTAAGCGCTAAAGTAATTGCACACGCTAATGTACTTTTTGCTTTATTGATTTTCATGTGTGTGATCCCGTTTTTAGTGTATTAAACAGTGTATTTCAGCAGCCTTTTTACTAAAAATCATTGTAAATAGGCTGTGTATATTGAAACCTTAGAGATAAATGCAAACGTTTGCAATATTTATTTGTAAATTATTTATGAATTTATATAGTTTATTTATTGAGCTTATTTATATGTTAAACACTTTTTAGGTCGTTGTTCGCGCCAGCAAAAAATAATAATGCTATATTGTCAGCGAGTTAGATAATTGTATTGATCAGTGGTAAGCGACTATTTAGGAAGATCATGAATAACAAAAAAATTAAATTAACTGATTTAGCGAAACTAGCAGGCGTGTCTACCTCTACAGTTTCGCGTGCGCTTAATGATAATCCGCTAATTAAGCAAGAAACCCGCGATAAACTTCAGCGCTTAGCTAAAGAGCATAATTTTAGCCTTAATACGGCTGCAAGTCGGTTGCGGACACAAAAAACCAATGTAGTTGCGGTTATAATTAACCTTGACGAACAAACAGAGCAGTCGATTAGCGATCCGTTTTTACTTAAAGTAGTGAGCGAAATTAATCTTGCACTTAATCAGCAAGGGTTAGAGCTTTTACTATCTAACTCCATCATGGCGCAAGACGATTGGGCTAATTATTTTATTAATAGCCGCCGTGCAGACGGTATTATTGTTGTAGGTCAAGGTAAAAACCAAACCAATATAGAAAATGCAGCTAACGCAGGTATTCCGCTGGTGGTATGGGGAGATCCTAAAACACCTAGCAACTACCCCATTGTAGGAAGTGACAATTACTTGGGAGGCTTGCAAGCAACAACGCATTTAATAGAGCACGGAGCTAAAAACATTGTATTTTTAGGTGATCCAGAACATGGTGAAATTAGTGAGCGTCATAGAGGGTACTCTGCCGCATTAGCATCCCATAAATTAGAGCAACATGTTGTATCTATTGATATTACAAGTAGCTCAGCGTATCAATCAATTAACCAATTACTGCGTGAAAAAGGCCTTTATTTTGATGCTATAGTTGCATGTAGTGATATGGTTGCCTTAGGTGCCATGAAAGCCTTAAAAGAGCGTTATGTAAGCATTCCTAATGATGTCGCTCTAGTAGGTTTTGATGATATTGCTATGGCCGACATTAGCCACCCTTCATTATCAACTATCCGACAAAACACACAGTACGCAGCCACGCTATTAGTTCAAAAGTTGATGCAGCAACTAGCTGGTGAAAAAGTTGAATCACAAGTAATTGATATTGAACTGATTACCCGCCAATCAAGTAAAAGATAGTTTATAAATCATGTTGAGTTAATGTTAAATTTAAAATGCAAACGATTGCATTGAGGGCTATTCTAAACTAAACTCAAACCTCACTGATATAAACACACACTGTGTATGCACTCGTTATGGGCATACAATAAAGGTCGTTATAGCGTTTAAATAACGCTGTAAAGCGAGGGCAATTATGAGTAAAACAAAAGTCACACTGGCAATTGCAGCAAGTTACTTTATTTTCGCTATTTTGTTGAATAGCGTGGGCACCGTTATTTTGCAGGCAATAAATACCCTTGGGGTAAGTAAAACAGAAGCTTCAGTGCTTGAGGGGTTTAAAGATTTATCCATTGCGATAATGTCATTTGTAGTGGCTTCGTTTATTCCTCGCCTAGGCTATAAATTGGCTATGCTTGGGGCACTTACTGTTGTTGCCCTTGCTTGTGTAAGTACGGCTTCAATTAGTGACTTTTATGCGTTTAAAATTTTATTTGCCGCCATTGGTTGTGGCTTTGCTGTGGTTAAAGTGTCGGTTTACTCTATTATCGGCCAAGTGACAGATGATGCAAATAGCCACTCTTCATTGTTAAACACCATTGAGGGCATTTTCATGGTTGGTGTGTTAAGTGGCTATTGGATTTTTACTGCTTTTATAGATTCAAACGATTCAACCGCGTGGCTCAACGTTTATTACTTACTAGCAGCTCTGGCCCTAATCGTTATAGCGAGCGTAATTGCTGCGCCTATAAAGCCCGCCATTATAAGTAAAACTAAACGCTCCTGTTGGTTCGATTTTATCGCCATGCTTAAGCTAACATATCAACCGTTAGTACTCATATTTATAATTAGTGCTTTTTTATACGTATTAATTGAGCAGGGCGTAGGTACTTGGCTCCCCACATTCAATAATGAAGTTTTAAAACTTCCTATAGCTATTAGTATTCAGCTGGCCAGTATTTTTGCTGCGGCACTTGCATTTGGGCGCTTAGTCGCAGGGCAAGTACTTAAACACATTCACTGGTTTGTTGTATTGAGCAGTTGTTTAATTGCGATGGCCAGCCTCATACTTATTACCCTACCGCTTACTGAGAATGTTACTGAAAATACAGTAATTAGCTTATTTGATGCACCACTTGCTGCATTTATTTTACCGTTAATTGGCTTTTTCATGGCGCCTATTTATCCGGTACTTAACTCAGTTATGCTCAGCGCTCTTGAAAAACATCGTCATGCCGCTATGACTGGCTTAATTGTAGTTTTTTCAGCACTTGGTGGAACAACAGGCTCAATAATAACTGGTTATGTATTTGAGCACTTTAGTGGCCAGCATGCGTTTTACCTTTCTTTGGTTCCCATTAGTTTGATTTTTATTAGCGTGATTTTCTTCAAAAAACGAACCGACGCTATCTCACAACACGCAACGACAGCTTAACAGTAAGGAAAGTTATGAGTTTTTTTGACAGCCAATTATTTAAAGATGTTCAAATGCAGCATGTATTTAGCGACTGTAAAACATTCGCAGATGCAATTGCGCGTGTTAATTGGCAAAGTGCATGTAAAAGCTATGAACAATTAGCGCCTTTAACTAATACGCAGCTTAGTGAGTTTGTAAACGCACACTTTATTACTTCCCCAGTGCTAGCAATGGGCACTGAGGCTGATACGTCATCGGTTAAACATTATATAGACTCGTTATGGAGTGGCCTTAGAAGAGAGGCGGATACCCAGAAGCAAGATTCATTACTAGCACTAAAGCACAGCTATATTGTGCCTGGCGGGCGCTTTCAAGAGATTTACTATTGGGATAGTTATTTTACAGCATTGGGCTTAATCGATGCAGATAAAGGTGATGTAGTTGAAGATATGCTACTTAACTTTGTCGATTTAATTAACGATTATGGTTGTATTCCAAATGGTAACCGTCGCTATTATTTATCACGCTCGCAGCCACCGGTTTTAGCACTCATGGTCGAGTTATTATGGGAACATACGCATAGCAAATCACTCAATACGCAATGGCTTGCTATGTGTGTTGCAGCACTTGAAAAAGAATATATATTTTGGATGCAAGACGCGCAGTTGCTTTCGAGTGATTTATTGGGCTCAAAGCGGGTAGTAAGAATGCCTTGTGGTGGTGTTTTAAATCGTTATTGGGACGATGTAAGTGAGCCAAGAGCAGAGTCATTGCGTGAAGATTTAGCGCTAGCGGAAGGGTTGGCGAAGGAGAAAAAATCTGATTTTTATCGTAATATTCGCGCTGCATGTGAGTCGGGTTGGGACTTTAGTTCTCGTTGGCTTGGTGAGTCTAATTTACTAAGCTCTATTCAAACAACTGATATTGTTCCTATAGATTTAAACTGCCTTATGTACAACTTAGAGAATCAATTAAGCAAATTCTTTCAATTGCTCGGCAATAGTGAACAAGCAGAGCATTACCAATTACTTGCCAGCAATCGCAAGGCACTTATTAATGCTTACCTTTGGAATGAACCAACCGGTTTTTTTGTTGATTATAACTGCCGTACAACGACTCAATCTCCAATACTTAGTGCAGCGGCAACTACTGCTTTATTTGTTAATTTAGCCAGTAATGAGCAAGCAATCAAGGTAGCTACAATATTAGCCAATGAATTTTTAAAAGAGGGTGGCATTGTTACAACTATTACTCAAACGCCTCAGCAGTGGGATAGTCCAAATGGTTGGGCTCCACTCCAATGGCTTGCGGTAAAAGGGCTTAATAACTACGGTATTACTCAATTGAGTACACATATAATGCAAAATTGGGTAAATATGGTTGAGCAAAATTTTGCAGTAAATAAGTGCTTACTCGAAAAATACAATGTGTGCACACCAGCGGTTTTAGCCGGTGGTGGTGAATATCAAGTACAGCAGGGTTTTGGTTGGACTAATGGCGTAACGACTCGATTTTATAAATTACTAAACTACTAATCCGATCTGTTATTTATCTTACAAAAAAATTATTAAAACAAAAGTAATGTAGGTTATGTATTGATTTAATAGGTTTTTATCTGTTTTAGGGTGAGAAACGATAACTTTATTTTAATACCAAAATCTCATTGTAAGTTGTATTTGATTTAGGTAATGTAGTGTAAATGTTTCAAGGACGAAATTTATGCCCCATAAAAACTCAGTATTCGTAAAAACTACATTTCAATCATCTTTTCATTCACACAACTACACAGCTATTTTAAGAACACTACAGGCCTTGTTTGGTGATATTAAAATGGACGATGTTATTCCTAAAGCTGAGCAGCGTGCAAATTATGATTTGTTTTTAATAGATGGTGCTAAAAGCAAATGGCAAGATCTCATTCCCGCAGACCTTATTTGTTTAGCTAAACACCATAGTGTTGTTATCTTTAATGTTGATAAAGAAGATGTGTGCGAGCAAAACTTATTGCTTAACCATTTTAATGGTGTTTTTTATAAATCTGATGCGCCAGAAGATATTTTTAAAGGGTTAGTTCGTGTTGATACTGGCGAGCTTTGGTTTACGCGTAAAGTGATTTCAAAAGCTTTTAACGATATTTTAGCCGTGGCATCGTCATTTAATAACCTACATGACGACATTGAATTAAAGCAGGACGATTACGATCATTTAACAAAGCGAGAAAAGTCCGTTATTCATTTAATTGCACAAGGTGCGAGTAACAATACAATTGCTGATAAGCTCAATATTAGCGACCACACTGTAAAAACACATTTGTACAGTGCGTTTAAAAAAACTAACTCACGTAATAGGGTAGAGCTTGCGAATTGGGCTCAGCGTTACGTTTCTGTTTTATTACCAATGGCTAAATAAATAGCATATATAATCTCAATTTCTGCCATAAAAAAGGCTACTGTTAGTAGCCTTTTTTATTTATTATGACGGCCTGTGTAATTAGCTCACTTTTTTAGCCCATAAGCCTTTATCAATGCCTTTTGTTATAAGGTCTGTCAGTGCTTTTTCTATTGCCTGAGTTACACAAATACTCATAGGTTCGTTGTCACTAAAGCCGGCTTCAGCTTCAGCTAGACGTTTGTAGCTTACGTATCTAAAAAAGCCTGCACGCATCTCTTGGCTTAATACTTTTTTGCTGGTGGCCACACTAAGCAACACTTGGCCTGTACGAACATCCACAGCGCGTAGATAAATTGAAATAGCATCTTCACGGTAAAGCTCAGATGCGCCTATACCAAAGTATTCCATACCTAACCCACCCGTTTTTACATTGGTGTCATAGCTTATAATACCGCCCTCTAAAATGATTTTAGCTGTGGTAAGTGGAGGTAACTCAGCCTGGTTAGGGTTATCAGTTTGGCCTGCACGAATAATTTTTCGCTCAGTTAAAATGTTTTGTAAACCTTCACGCTCAACAGGTGTAAACCAATCAGATTCATGCAGTGCTTGTACGAGTATTGAATTAGCACCTTGTGTAACGGCAGTCGAAAACGAACTAACGTTAGTTTGTGGTTTGTATTGACCTGTTTGGTCTCTAAATGAGTAGACCGATACCGGAATGCTGCCAACAGGTTTTGGTAAGTTTTTTAAGTCTGCAAATAATTCAGTTGGCTCTAGGCTAATTGCTTTTTGCTGTGATGGTGGAATAAGCTTACCTAAACTTGTACAGCCGCTCAAACCCAGTAATGTTATTGTTATTAGTAGTTTATACATTATCCAAACCTCGGTACTTCAATGATCACAACAGAGTCATCTAATATGTTTGTTATTTTTACTGTAATAGAATCGGTTGTGCTGGTTATAACTTCAATTTGATAATCACCACTCATAAAAATTGAGTCCTGATTAAAAATACTATCTTCAATATCCTCACCAAAAGCCATATCGGTAATTTCTCTTACCATGCGGTTTAAGTAAGTGCGCTCTAAAGAGTCTTGAAATTGTTCAGCGTAACCTTTTTCGATTACCGGAGCCTTGTGCTTATTTTGAGCCTGTGCTTTGCTCAGCAGCATATTTGCATTGAGTGGATTACCACCAAAGCTTGGATTTATTGGGGTGTAAATTATTTCAGTCGCGGAAGCTGAAAAGCTTAATATTGTTATTATTATAAGGGCTATTTTTTTCATTTTACCATCCATCTTTAGCCATATCTGGTGTTGATGCAGCCATGTTTGAGCGAGCCATTGCATCTATTACTGTATAAACAGCTTGCTCAACACGTTCATCGAGGGGTTCTAATCTGCGACCTAAATAAGTCGCGTAAACAAGTTGGTTATTCATTATTAAAGAAAGTTGTGTACCCGCTTTTGGTATTACGGTTTCTTTTATTTCAATATTAAAACCAGCTGTTGAAGGGAGATCTCGCCAGTAGTTTGAAAATTCATAATAAAATTGATGACCAAAGCGGCTAATACTTCTATCAAGTAATAAGCCATCTATTTCTAGTTCATCCGCAGCATGAGTTGCCCCAGAAAAACATAGGAAAAGTGTGAGTAGGTAACGATTAAAGTTAGTATTTTTTTTCATAATTTAAAAAGGGGAGAGGGTCACTCTCCCCACCTCAACAATTACATTTGAGTAATTGTTGCTGCGTTTCCATCACCAATTTGGGTAACAGATACAGTGCTGTCAAAGCCAATTACTGAGCCTTCAACAATATTGTCGTTACCAATTTGAGTAACACTAAACGATACGTTTTCACCACCAACTAAAAATGCTGATTGTTCAACGCCAGTAACCCAGTTACCTTCACCTGTTTGTGAAATATCAATGCTGTGGTTATTGCCTTCAACCATCATATCAATAAGGTTTAACGTGCCACTTTGTGCAATATCAATTTGGTTGTTATTACTATCTAAAATGCCAGCAAGGGTAACAATTGCTTCATTTTGAGAGCCGTCTTGAGCAATATCGATGTCATTATCGTTAGATGTAAGCGTTACATCTGGGTATGAAGATTGAACAAGTACGGCATTTTCATCGCCAGCTTGTACTAAATCAACATCATTGCCAGAGCCGTTAAAGTTAGCTAAGTGAATCGAGTTTAAATCACCTATTTGGGCTGATGTAAATTCATTGTCTGAACCAATTACACCCATGTAGGCTTCGTTTAAATCACCGTTTTGCATTGAAGTTAGTTCGTTGTTGTCACCAATTAAATCAGCTGTCATTAAGTTTTCAGCGCCAACTTGTGTTGCTGAAACCTCATTATTAGAACCTTCAAATAAGTTTGATTCAATTGTGTTAAATGAACCTTCTTGATCTAAATCTATTTGGTTGTCGTCGCCAATTACAGTTGCAAACGTTACCGCATTAGTTAAGCCATCTTGCTCAATTTCAATTTCATTTGCATCACCAGAAATTGCACTAAATGCTACAGCATTACGATCACCTACTTGTTCAACTTCAAGCTCGTTGTCATTGCCTTGTAAACTACTTACTTTAAAGGTACTCCAATAACCGTCTTGAACTAAATCAAGAGTATTTTCGTCGCCTGTAAGCATCGTAATTTCTGCTTCATGCCATTCACCGGTTTGCAGTGAGGTAATTTCATTTGCGTTACCTTGCATATCCATGTTGTAGAACCAGTGACCACCAGTGCCTTGTTCAACATCAATGATATTATCATCACCAGTTACAATATTAATCGCTTCATTATTTACAAAAAAGCCTTGGCCAAATTGTGAAACAAATAACATATTATTATTACCAGTCACTTCAGAGATAAAACCATTAGCAACGCCATCTTGGCTGTATACTTGCAGGTTGTTGTCACCAGTGGTGGTTACTTCAGCATAATTACCAAATTGACTCTGCACAACTTCAGTTTCGTTATTATTACCGGTTGTTGTTACAAGCATGGTGTTGCTATCACCATCTTGTGTAAGTAGTGCAGTATTTTCATTAAAAGTTTGGATAAGAGTCATTGAGTTTTCAACACTTGCTACAGAAACGTTGGTAGCAAGTTCTGAGCTTGATGCTGATTTGTTGTTAGTATCTGCATAAGAAGCAAAGCTAGTACCCATTGCAATTGCAACTGCGCAGCTTAAAAGTGATTTGTTCAACTTCATTATTTTCTCCTTGAAATATTAAAACCAAACACCTTAAATTTTATAGGTTTTATAAGGTATTTGCTGTGTCAGCATGCCGTGCCGATATAATGTTTTGTGATCCGCTTGAAAAGCTCTTAGAGTAAAATTTTTCGATGTAGTTAATAATTATCACTAAACGCTTTGTCATTATTTTAACTTACGTTTAATAACTGTTAATTATTAAGTACCCAATTACTGTATTCCTCAAATGTATTTTCTGAAATCATCATTTTTTACCAATTTTTTAATTTTTATTTTTCAGTGGGTTATGGTGAGGTTGTTGAGGTTTTTTATTAATTCAATCTAAAAGCAGTAAAAATATCCGACCCTTTATTAGGTAAATGGTTTTGCGTGAATTTCATTAAAAGGTCTGTCTTTAGTGTTTTTTTTATACTTTAACTGGTCAAAATTGTTGGTTTTAACAACGTTTTTATTTTTTAACTTGTTAAATGATTAGTTTGGTTGTTTCCTTAGGGTATGCCATGTGATCCCTTGTACTCGAAATAGTGAAAGAACGTGCTTAGAGCATCTAAGCTAACCCAAAAAAAACTATGGATAGAACAATGAAAAAAAAATTATCTATTATTACTCTTGCCTTACTTCCGTGCTTAGCAGCTGCAAAAGTTCCTGATGTGGGTGTAAAGCAATCTGTAACTGCTAGCAGTGATTCTATAATTGTTAAATATAAAAGTAATGCAACGAAAGAAATGCGTAAGCAGGCTCGTTCATTAGTTAAAGCTAAAATTACTGATCTAAATAAAGATGAACTTGATGACAGCTATACGTCTTTACTTTCAGGTCGCTTAGCTAAGTTTAAAGTGTCGGGAATGAGCACTAAAGACGCAATTGCGCTTTTAAAGTCTCATCAAGCTATTGAATATGTAGAGCCTGATTACCAAGTAAGCATTGCACGTACGCCAGATGATCCTCGTTTTGATGAGCTTTGGGGCTTAAATAATGATGGCCAAACGGGTGGTACAGCAGACGCTGATATTGATGCAGTAGAAGCATGGGATATTTCGACAGGTAGCCGCGATGTAGTGGTAGGTGTAATCGATACGGGTATTGATTACAGCCACAGTGATTTAGCGAGCAATATGTGGGTAAATAGCAGCGAAATACCAGGAGATGGTATTGATAATGATGGTAACGGTTTTATAGATGACGTGCATGGTATAAATGCCATTACTGACAGTGGCGACCCTATGGATGACGAAGGCCATGGTACCCACGTTTCAGGTACTATTGGCGCAAGTGGTGGCAATGGTATTGGTGTTGTAGGTGTTAACCATGAAGTATCACTTGTTGGTTGTAAGTTTTTAGATGCTGCGGGGAGTGGCTCAACATCAGACGCCATTAAGTGTATTGATTACATGGTTAGCCTTAAAAACTCAGGCGTTAACTTACGCGTATTAAATAATAGCTGGGGTGGTGGCGGTTACAGCCAAGCACTAGCAGATGCAATTGCATCAAGCGAAGCGGCGGATTTACTCTTTGTAGCCGCAGCTGGTAACGATACTATTGATAACGATGTTAACCCGCATTACCCATCTAACTACGAAAACGCAAGTGTATTATCGGTTGCAAGTACAGATCAAACCGATGGTATTTCATGGTTTTCACATTATGGTTTAACAAGCGTTGATATGGGCGCGCCGGGTAGTGCTATTTTATCTACTACACCAGGTGAGAGCTATGCATCTTACTCTGGCACATCTATGGCAACCCCTCATGTAGCAGGTGCAGCAGCGTTAGTGTTGTCAATTAATCCTGAGCTTAGCACTCAAGAGTTGAAAGATTTACTAATGAACTCTGGCGATGCAAATGCTGCGCTACAAGGTGTAACGGTTGCAGGTACTCGTCTTAATGTTAACCAAGCGCTTATTGATGCAGACCCTACACCTGGCTTTAAAATATCAGCTGATCCACTTACGCAACAAATTGAAGCAGGCCAAGCTACAAACTACACATTTACAATTGGTTCAATTGCCGAATGGGATGAAGAAGTAACGCTTGAGTTATCAACAACATTAGGCGGCGCTTATTTATCATCGCTTACAGCGCGCCCAGGCGATGAGGTAATGTTAAATGTTGAAACCGATACTAACACTCAGTGGGGCGAATACGAGCTTACTGTAACAGCTACAGCTGGTGATATTGTTAAAGAGCAGTCAGTTAAATTAATGGTTCAACCTGTTGGCTTAAACGACTTTACTTACAGCAGTAACACAAGTGTTGATATTCCTGACAACTCGCCAGTAGGTGCAGTGTCAGTAATTAATGTTCCTGATGACTTAACAGTATTTGGTACTACTGCTGATGTAGATATTTCGCATACTTACTCTGGCGACTTAGTGGTTAAGTTAGTATCTGCTCAAGGCACACAAGTAACGCTACAAAGCAATGTGGGTGGTTCAAACGACGACATAGTTAGAAGCTTTACTTCTGAATCATTTAACGGCGAAGTTGCTACAGGCGATTGGACACTACAAGTAGAAGATACTGCCGCAGCCGATACCGGCACAATTAATGGCTGGTCATTAACGCTAAGCGCTATTGGCGAAGTTAGCCCACAACCACCACGTGCTAGTTTTGACGTTGAGACACAAGGCTTAACAGTTAACTTTATTGATTCAAGCACTGATTCAAATAACGATATTACACAGTGGAGCTGGAGCTTTGGCGATGGTGCAACATCATCTGATCAAAACCCTATGCATGTGTATGCAGCATCAGGTAATTACGATGTAGAACTAACGGTAACAGACAGTGAAGGCAATACAAGTACATCAACTCAAACGGTTGTTGTAAGTGATGTAGAGCTAGAAATTACCTTAAAACGTGCTAATAAGTCTCGCCTTGATACTATGCGTGTAGAGCTTAGTTGGGAAAGTGTTGGCGCTGAATCACTAAGTGTTTACCGTAATGGTGAGCTTGTAGATACTACTGCTGATAGAGGTCGTTACCGCGACTACGTACGTGGTGCTACATTACCATCGTACGATTACCAATTATGTGTAACTGAAAATGTATGTTCTAACATCATTACGGTTTCATTTAACTAACTACTCCTAAAGTGACTTTAAGCCCAGCATTGCTGGGCTTTTTTATGTTTTAAAAAAATATAAACTATGCTTTTTTATACGGATGGGTTTTAAGCCAGTGCTCGGCTATTTGTTCACGCGTGGCAAACCAAACTTGCTCATGCGATCGGGCATATTCTAAAAACCGTGCTAATGCTTTTATTCTTCCTGGTCTGCCAATTAAGCGACAATGCAGCCCTATCGACATCATTTTAGGGGCGTTTTCACCTTCTGGGTCGCCTTCCTCGTATAGCGTATCAAAGGCATCTTTTAAATAATTATAAAATTGATCGCCTGCGTTAAAACCCTGCACGGCAGCAAAGCGCATGTCGTTTACATCAAGCGTGTAGGGCACTATTAACTGTGGTTTACCTTCTTTAATACTGTAAAAAGGTAGGTCGTCGCTGTAATCGTCGGCGTCATATAAAAATGTGCCATTTTCAACTACTAGTGCTGCGGTATTTGGGCTAGTTCGGCCGGTATACCAGCCTTTGGGCTTTTTACCCGTAAGCGTTTGAATGATTTCAATGGCTTGTTGCATATGTTCGCGCTCGGTTTGTTTATCTATATGTTGATAATTAATCCAGCGCAGGCCATGGCTTGCTATTTCGTGCCCTGCATCAACAAAAGCTTTAGCTACATCGGGGTGGCGCTCAAGGGCCATTGCAACTGCAAAAATGGTGACCGGTATATCGTATTTTTTAAAGAGTTTAAGTAAGCGCCACACACCCGCTCGCGAGCCATATTCGTAAATAGACTCCATGCTTATATGGCGGTCTTCTACATGTGGGGCACTGACTATTTCAGACAAAAACGTTTCAGCGGCTGCATCACCATGCAGCACGCAGTTTTCGCCGCCTTCTTCGTAATTTAATACCACTTGGACGGCAATGCGGGCTTTATTAGGCCAGTTTGCATGGGGTACATCTGGACCATAACCAATTAAATCGCGCGGGTAGTTTTTAAAATGCTCACTCATTTTATTGCTCCTTTTTAAGTGCTGAGAGCCAAGCGCCTAGCGTTTCGCGCTCTGTGTCTGTCATTTTTGTCATATTGGCCAGTGGCATATCTTTGGTTATAACCGCGCGAGTATGAATAAGCGTGCTGGATTTTTTTACATCACTAATAGAGTCGAGCTTAAGGCCTAGCGGCGCTGTTTGAAAAAGCTCAGAGGTGGGTGTTTCGCTGTGACACCCAGTACAGTGTTTGCTGATTATATTCCACGCTTGTGCGTCGGTAATACTTGCTTGTAAAGGCGCGCTTTCGCCTGCATTTGTTGGTGTACTGGGCCAAGGGGCTATGGCGAGCATAAGAGCAAAAAATGCTGCAATACCGCTTACAAGTACTGAGGGCTTATTAACGCCTTGATGTTTTAAGTTAAAGTAGTGGCGTATCCACATACCAATACCAAACAACGCAATTAAAATAAGCCAGCCAAAGTTGTGGCTATACGTGTAAGGAAAGTGATTGCTAAGCATTATAAATACTACAGGTAATGTGGCGTAGTTATTATGAATAGAACACAGCTTTGCCTTTAAACCTGGCGCTGAATCAGGGATTCTACCAGCTTCTACTTCACTCACCATGTAGCGCTGCCCTGGCATAATAATGTGATACACATTACCCACCATACACGTGCCAATAAGTGCACCTACATGAATATAAACAGCGCGGTCGCTAAATAATTGATCAACCCCAAAAGTCCACAGAGCTAATAAACCAATAACTACAGCAATAAACACTTTGCCGTTTTCAACCAGTGGGGTTTTACACAATAAACGATAAACACCATAGCCTAAGCCAATAAAACCAAGGGATGCGCCAATAGCGGCAAATTTACTTAGCTCACTTTTACTGTTATCAATTAAATACACATCGGCGCCAACATAATAAAGTAAGCTAAATAGTAATATACCGGTGATCCACGTTGTGTAGGCTTCCCACTTAAACCAATGCAGAGTATGAGGCATTTGTTCAGGACCATTTTGATACTTAGCCACTTCGTAAAAGCCACCACCATGCACGGCCCATAAATCGCCTTTTATGCCTTTATCTATTTTCCACTGCGGTGGTGTTTGTAGGTTGTTATCAAGCCATGCAAAATAAAATGAAGCGCCAATCCATGCTATACCAGCAATAACATGAAAATAACGCAGTACTAAATGAGCAAGCTCAAATAAATAGTTTTCCATAACGGTTAAGCCTCTTCTAATACCGGTGAGCGGGTGTCTGAAAATTGATTGTTATCATCGCGCTTATACACACTTTTACCCATAATGTAGGTTTGCTCAACGCAGCGGTCGTCGCCTAACATCATCATTGCAAACAGTTTTTCATGCAGGGTTTTGGCATGTTGTATTCTAAATTTTAAAAATGAAGTTGCTGAACAATCCATTACAATAAAATCGGCTTCACAACCGGCTTCAAAATTACCAATTGTCCCTTCTAAATCAAGTGCTCTGGCACCGCCGAGAGTTGCTAAATACAGCCCTTTAAATGCTGAAAACTTTTGACCTTGTAATTGCTGAATTTTATAAGCTTCGTTACCTGTTTGTAGCATAGAAAAGCTTGTTCCTGCGCCTACATCGGTTCCCATGCCTACGTTTATACCGTGCTCTTCACAGGCTTTTAAATTTAAAAGTCCTGATCCTAAAAATAGGTTTGAGGTAGGGCAGTGCGATATTGCCGCATTGTTATCTGCAAGGCAGCAAAGCTCGCGCTCAGATAAATGAATACTATGGGCAAATACTGAGCGTTTACGTACCATTTTTGCTTGCTCGTACACGCCAAGGTAATCTTCAGCTTCTGGAAATAGCCCTTTAACCCATTCGCACTCGTCTTTGTTTTCCGATAGGTGTGTATGCAGGTAGGTGTCTGGGTATTCTTCAAGCAACTGAGTGCATTTTTGAAGTTGCTCAGGGGTAGATGTAGGGGCAAAACGCGGTGTAACTGCGTAGCTTAACCTATCAACATTGTGCCATTTTTTTATTAGGGCTTTAGATTCGTCATAGCTTGTTTGCGCGCAATCAGATAAGTCGTCTGGGCAGTTACGGTCCATCATTACTTTACCGGCAATCATGCGTAAATTGCGTTTTTGTGATTCTTTAAAAAACGCATCAACCGATTGCGGATGCACTGTGCCAAATACAAGGGCAGTGGTTGTGCCATTGCGCAGCAGCTCGTCTAAAAAGCGGTTAGATATCTCTTTTGAATAATGCTTACACGTAAACTTTTTCTCTGTCGGAAACGCGTATTCGGTGAGCCAACTTAGCAGTTGCTCGCCGTACGCACCCACCATTTCGGTTTGTGGCAAATGTATGTGTGTGTCAATCATACCAGGCATAACGAGTTTGCCATCGTGGCGGATAACACGCGCTGATTTATCAATTGTAGGTAATATGTCGTGCTCATAGCCAAGCTTAACTACTTTGCCGTGCTTGATAACTAATGCGCCTTTTTCAAAAAAACGATGGGCGCTTTCGCCAGCAATGGCAGGGTCGTCAACAAAGTCGAGTATATCGGCACAAACTACTGTTAAGTTATTATTGTTTTGTGTGCTCATAGTTAGCTACCTCTGTATGTAGAGTAGCCAAACGGGCTAAGCAACAATGGGATATGGTGATGTTTAGTATCTTGTAATCTAAACGTTATTTGCGCCTCTGGGTAAAACGCAGGGGTAGGTTGGTTTTGGTAGTAGCTATCTAAATCAAATACTAGCTTATAGGTTGCAAATTCTACTTCTGTATTTAGCCAATCAGTAATACGCCCATCGGAATCGGTTTTGCCTTGGGTTAGTTGTACCCATTCGTTATTTGTAAGTTTAAATAGCTTAACAGCAACATTTGCTGCTGGTTTTCCGGTGCTGGTATCAAGTATATGGGAAGTTATAGGGCTTTTGCTCATAGCAGTGACTCCAATCTTATTTTTGTTATTTTGGCTTGTTCGCCCGCGGCTATATTTAGCTCTGTACTGCGGGTGTTGTGTATGCGCTGCTCTATGAGTTCGAGCATTTGTTCGGCCGTTTTACCGGTGGCGCACACAATAAAAATAAAGCCAAACTTGTTCAGGTACTCTTTATTGAGGGCAATCATTTTGGTAAGTACGGCTTCGTTTGCTTTGCTCATACCCGATTGCTCATGCCCCGCTTTTTGTGCGGTAGCAGCGTATTTATTGCTAAGGGTTGATAAGTCGCCTATTTGCGGGTGGCCTTCAAAGGCAGCTAAATAGTCGCTCTCGCCAAGGCTATTCCATATGCTTTGTGCGCATTCAAACAGCTGTTGAGCACTTTTAAATGGCATTGCTTTTATCATGCCCGCTACCCAGTTAGGGGCCGCGCAGCAATGCTCAAGTGCTTGTTTTGCTTGTGCATCATTTAGCGTATTTATTTGTAAACTGCTCATGCGTCTACTTCCTCCTGCGTGGTGCTAATTAAGGCATTTTTTAGTGTGCGCCATTGCAAGCCTTGGCGTTTTGGCGCTTGGGTTTGCATAGCCTGATAAATGCCAATTAGCTGCCCACTAATCGAAATAGCCACTTCCATTGGTAATTTGCCCGTAATGTTATTAAGCCCAACAGGGCAGGTCATTTGCTTTATTTGATCGGCTGTAAAATCGCGATGAGCTAGGCGCTGCTTAAAGCGTTTTGCCTTGGTATCTGAGCCAATTACACCAAGCCAATTGGCATCGGCGCGTTTAATAATGGCTTGGGTGAGTGCAAAGTCGAGCTGGTGGTTATGGGTTAATATTAAGTAATTGTTAGCTTTTGGTGCGCGTTTTACTTGCTCTGTTGGTTCTTCATCAACCACTTTTACTACGTTATTTGGAATAGCTTGTGGGAATACATCGGCGCGGCTATCTATCCAGCGTATGCGCATAGGTAGTTGTGCCAATATACTAATAAGCGCCTGTGCTACGTGGCCTGCGCCGTAAATGTCGAGGGTAAAGCGCTCGCATTGCATGCATTCAAGCATAACGGTGGCAGCCCCGCCGCAGCACTGGCCTAAATTTGCACCTAGGTTAAATTGCTCAATTACTTGGGCGGCTTCGCCTTTGGCAAGTAGTTCGCGGGCTTTTTCTATTACTACGTACTCAAGATGGCCGCCGCCAAGGGTGTCGTAAATATGCTCGCCGCTTATTACCATTTTAGAGCCTGTGGCGCGAGGGGTTGAGCCATTGGTGCCAAGTACCGTGGCAATTACATAGTTAGTGCCGCTTTGTTCGTGCTCGTTTATAGCCTGCGCCCAATTTTGTGTATGAAAACCCTGAAACGACTCATTTAAATTAGTCATGTTGATTCTCCTTAAACCAGCTAGCGGTTTGCTCAATTGCACTCAATACTCGCTCTGGGGTTGCGGGTGTATCCAGTGGGGCGGTGTATTTGTAATCAGCCACACTGCTTATTGCATTACGAATGGCGCTCCATACACTAAAGGCCAGCATAAATGGCGGCTCGCCTACGGCTTTTGATCTAAACACGGTGGTTTCTGGATTTGCTGAGTTATAAAGATTGACGTTAAATTCGGCAGGTGTATCGCCAATGGCTGGTATTTTGTAGTTGGCTGGGCCAAAGCTTGCAAGCTGGCCTTTATCATTCCATTGTAAGTCTTCAGTTGTTAGCCAGCCCATACCTTGCACAAAGGCGCCTTCAATTTGCCCTATATCAAGTGCTGGATTAATTGAACTGCCTACATCGTGCAGTATATCAACGCGGGTTACCGTGTTTTCGCCAGTTAGGGTATCTACTTCTACTTCGCTGAGCGCTACGCCGTGAGCGTAGTAAAAAAATGGGCGGCCTTCACCTTTAGCTCTATCGTAATGAATTTTTGGTGTGGCGTAATAACCGGTAGATGAAAGCGATATACGATTCATGTAAGCAAGATTTGCAAGTTCGCTAAAGCTAATTTCCCCTTTACTAAAAGTAATGAGGTTATCTTTAAATACAACAGTGTTGCTGTCTACTTCAAAGTGCTCGGTAATAAAATCAATTAAGCGCTCTTTTATTGTGTTTACTGCATTTAGCGCTGCCATACCGTTTAAGTCGGTACCGCTTGAAGCTGCTGTTGGCGAGGTGTTTGGCACTTTGTCGGTACGCGTAGCACTAATACTTACCGCGTTAAAATCCACCCCAAAGCCGTGGGCCACAATTTGCGCAATTTTGGTGTTTAGTCCTTGGCCCATTTCGGTGCCGCCGTGGTTTAAATGTATAGAACCATCGCTATATACATGTACTAATGCACCGGCTTGGTTTAAGTGTTGTACCGTAAACGAAATACCGTATTTAACCGGCGTCATCGCAAGGCCTTTTTTTATAATAGGTGACGATACGTTAAATGCTTTAATAGCCTCTTTACGTGCCCAGTAGTCACCCGACTCCTCAAGCTGAGCAATCATATCTATTAAAATATGTTGCTCTACGGTTTGATGGTACGGCGTGGTATCGCGGCCTTTTTTATATAAATTGAGTTTTCGGATCTCAAGCGGATCTTTACCTAATTTAGCGGCTATATCGTCCATTATTAGCTCGCCCATAATCATTCCTTGCGGGCCACCAAATCCTCTAAATGCGGTATGGCTTACGGTATTTACTTTACAGCGATTACCCTTAATTGTGGCGGCTGGGTAGTAGTAGGCGTTATCGGCATGAAACATGGCGCGGTCTACTATTGCATCTGATAAATCGGGGGAGTAGCCACAAAATCCGTTTACGGTAATGTCGGCACCTTCTATTAAACCATTTTCGTCAAAACCAACATGATAGTGATTATAAAAAGGGTGGCGTTTACCGGTTAATTTAAAATCGTCGCTACGGGCTAGGCGCATTTTTACTGCGCAGCCAAGGTGGTAAACCGCAAGGGCTGCAAGGCATGCCCATGGTGCGCCTTGGGTTTCTTTGCCGCCAAAAGCACCGCCCATACGGCGGGTTTCTACGTTTACAAAACTAAATGGCTTTTTTAAAATTTTAGCGACTAAGTGCTGCACCTCAGTAGGGTGTTGCGTAGAGCACTGAACATGAATGCCCCCGTCGTTATCAGGTTGCGCCAGCGCTATTTGGCCCTCAAGGTAAAAGTGTTCTTGCCCGCCTATGTTTATTTCGCCTTTAAGCTGGTGGGCTGCGTTATTAATGGCGTTTTCGCTGTTACCACGGTTAAGTGAATGTGGCGGCCTTACCCAATGCTCTTTGCTAATGGCTTCTTTAATATCAAGTATTGGAGTAGTTTGCTCGCACTCTATAACCACTAAACGTGCCGCGCGGCGCGCTATTTCATATGTGTCGGCAACGACAATTAATACAGGTTGCCCGTGGTATTGAATTTCATGGCTGGTCAGCAGTACATCACCAGGAAATACCGGGCCAATATCTAATTTACCCGGAACATCTTCGGCCGATAAAATACGTTTAACGCCTTCAACTGCCAGTGCGAGACTGGTATCTATTGATTTAATAAAGCCGCTTGTAACAGGGGCGAGCACTGGGTAGGCATGCAGGCAACCGTAAGGCTCAGGGTTATCGTCGGCAAAATTTGCACTGCCACAAACTTGTTTAATAGCGCTTTCGTGATATTTAGATTGTCCAACGCTACCACCTTGCGCTTTTAGTTTATCCATTTCAAAGTGACGCATGTGAGATCCTCGTAATGACAATGTTGTTATTGTTGCGTGCTTGTGGCTCACAAAACTCAATACCAATGCGTTGTAATAAGTTTTTGCTTACCGTGGTGCGGTAATGCGCACTGCTTCTTACATCGCTCATGGGCGTAAAGTCATCGTTAATAGCCGTTGCTGCGTCTATAAAACTACTTACTTGTAATGATTGAGATATCAGCTTTTGCTCAATATGATGTGCGCGCTTAGGAATAGCAGCCATACCGCCCATAGCGCAGCGGGCTTGAGTAATCATGTTTTGTGAATGCTCTATAGCAAGCACCAAACAAACGGTAGATATATCGTCTTCAAAGCGTTTTGATATTTTATGACATGCCAGTTTTAGTGACTCTGGGCGCTTTGGAATGGTGAACTTACTAATTACTTCATCGCTTTTAAGAACCGTTTTTTTGTAATCAATAAAGTAGTCGGCAACTTTAATAGTGCGCGTACCAGCGCTGCTTAATAAATCTATTGATGCATTAAGAGCGATTAAAAGGGGAGCGGGATCGCCAATAGGAGAGGCATTCCCTATGCTGCCACCAAGCGTGCCGCTGTTACGTACTTGGCTTGATCCTAAGCGTTCAAATAGCTCTTTTGACTCTGGGTAATGGTTATAAAATACTTCAACAAATTGGCTATAAGGAAGTGCTGCACCAATGTGTAACTCACCGTTATTATCTGCCAAGGTGCAAAGATCCTTTACTTGGCTAAGGGAAATAATTACATCCGGTAAGAGCATGTTTTGGCTAAGCTCAATGGCAAAGTCGGTGCCACCAGCAACTAAATGTGCATAAGGATAAAGCGCTTTTAGTTCAACAAGTTGCTTAGCATTTTGTGGTAAGTAAAATTTGCGAGGACCATTTTTTAAAAATGGAATATCGTCATCATATTGCGTATTAAGTGATGCTTTAAATTGAGCGGCCATTGCTGAGTACGGTTCAGCTTTACGCTCATAGCTATAGGCTTTTTCGGCTGCAAGTAATATAGGGCTATAACCTGTACAACGGCATAAGTTACCGCCAAGTGCATGAATAACCGCTTTTTTACCAGGGTACGTTGGCTCATTAATATAAAGAGCCAACAAACTCATTATTATACCGGGCGTGCAAAAACCACATTGCGAACCATGGCACTCTACCAGTGCACGTTGTACGGGATGTAAATCGGTTAAGCTTGGGTATAAGCCAGTAGTCACAGCCTCTACCGTTACTATATGTTTTGCATGCGCATTACCTAATAACAATAAACAGCTGTTCATTGTTTTGTATTGCCAACCAGTTTGCCCGTTTGCATTTATACGCTCTTCACCCACTAAAATTGTGCACGCGCCACAGTCGCCAGTTGCACACCCTTCTTTGGTGCCCACTTTCCCTTTTTTGGTGCGTAGCCAGTCCAAAATGGTGAGACTTGGCGAACATTCTTGTACTTCAATTGGCGTGTTATTTAATAAAAATTGAATCACACAGACCCCCTTAATTTTTATAAAGCCCTGATACATAAAGGCTTGGCGTATGTTTTTTCTTGTTGTTTGCGCACGGGTAAGAAAAATACTTTTTCATCTTGGTAAGTATATTGCAGTTACCATGCCATTGTTGACCGGTTGGTCAGTTGATATTTTGAGTAGGTTAAATTGCTCATTAAGTACAAATAGGCCCTAATAATGAATAATAAATACCGCCTTACTATGCAGGGAATGACAAAGCAGTATCCCGGATGTATAGCCAATAATGACGTAACCTTAAAAATTAAGCATGGTGAAGTGCATGCCTTATTAGGTGAAAACGGTGCAGGTAAAAGCACATTAATGAAAATGCTTTATGGTGTGATTAAACCTGACCAAGGGGACATGTTTTTCAACGGCCGTATAATGAATATAAAAGAGCCTGCTGATGCGCGTGATTTAGGCATTGGAATGGTGTTTCAGCATTTTTCGTTATTTGAAACACTTACGGTCGCCCAAAATATTGAACTAGCGTTAGGTGATTTAGCAGGGCATAGCAGCACGCTTGCAGGTCGAATTACGAAAACATCAACACGTTATGGTATGCCATTAGACCCCCATAGACTGGTATCAACACTTTCAACTGGCGAGCGCCAACGAGTAGAAATTGTTAGATGCTTATTATTAGATATTCAGTTACTTATTTTAGACGAACCCACTTCAGTACTGACTCCACAAGAAGTCGATGCATTATTTAAAACCCTAAAGTCACTTAAAAAAGAAGGCTGCTCTGTGCTGTTTATTAGCCATAAACTGCACGAAGTGATTGAGCTATGTGACAGTGCGACCATTTTGAGAGGCGGGAAAGTAAGCGGGCATTGTATTCCTAAAAACGAAACTAGTGAGTCAATTGCTAGGCTGATGGTAGGCGACAACACGCCAATTAGTAACCAAACTCGCAGAGCTTTGGGTACTGCGGATTTTTTAACCGTTAATAATCTAACCACCGCCGCACAAGCGTTATTTGAAACCCCCCTTAAAAACATTAACTTTGCAGTACAGCAAGGCGAAATAGTGGGGATTGCGGGTGTTGCTGGCAACGGACAAGAAGAGTTATTAAAAGTGCTTTCGGGGGAGCAAATTCAAGCTAGTAGTAGCGCCATTAAATTTAAAAATACCGTAGTTGATGCACTGTGCCCGCTAAAAAGGCGCCGCCTTGGGCTTGCATGTGTGCCAGAGGATAGGCTTGGGCGAGGAGCCGTGCCCACTATGGATTTAGCACAAAATGCATTGCTTACTAGTTTTGATAATGGACTAGTTAAAAATGGCTTTTTAGTAAAACAAAAAATTACTGAGCTTGCTAATAAAATCATTACAAAATACAAGGTTAAAACGCCAAGTTTTCGCACTCATGCAGCTAGCCTTTCAGGTGGTAATTTACAAAAATTTATTATTGGTCGCGAGGTAGAGCAAAGCCCAAAACTACTCGTTATGTCGCACCCTACTTGGGGTGTAGATATAGGCGCACAAGTGGCGATACATGAAGCAATTTTAAAGCTTCGCGACGAAGGGTGTGCGGTACTCGTTATTTCAGAAGATTTAGACGAACTTTATAACATTTGCGACCGCATTGGCGCAATTTGTGATGGCAAACTGTCTCCTATTTTAAATACCGATACCGTACCGCTTGTGCAGTTAGGGCAGTGGATGGCTGGCGACTTTAGCGATGTTTTTAATAACCAGCCTAAAGTACACACACCACAAGGGGAACTTGCATGATTAAGTTAGGACCACGTGTTGAGCGCTCACCGGCTTGGAGTTATCTCTCTCCTGTTTTAGCTATTTTACTCACATTAATAACCGGTTACGTGGTGTTTGCCTTATTAGGGCATGATCCTTTAAATGCCCTGTATACATTGCTTATAGCACCTGTTGCCGATTGGTATGGTGTAACTGAGCTACTTGTAATGACCATTCCTATTTTGCTATGCGCCTATGGCTTAGCGCTTTGTTATAGAGCATCGGTTTGGAATATAGGCGCAGAAGGGCAACTGCTTATTGGTGGTGTATGTGCAAGTGCTGTAGCCGTTAACTTTGTTGGCTCAACAAGTGCTTTTGCAATGCCACTTACATTATTCGCTGGTATTGCTGGTGGCATGTTGTGGGCGGGGCTTGCTGCTTTTATGAAGCTGCGTTTAAACACCAATGAAATTTTAGTCACCATAATGCTCAACTACATAGCAGTAAATGTATTGCTGTGGGCTGTTCATGGGCCACTCAAAGATCCTCACGGTTATAACTTTCCTGAAAGTGCATTGTTTGGCGATAGCACGCTATTACCTATTTTATTCGACGGTACTCGATTGCACTTAGGCCTGGCGTTTGCGTTATTAGCGCTATGCGCCACATGGGTTTTTATTAGTAAAACCTTTATAGGCTTTCAAATACAAGTACTTGGACTTGATGCATCCGCGGCCAAAATGGCGGGTTACAAGCGAGCATTATTAATTGCCGGAGTGCTAGTTATTAGCGGGGGCTTGGCGGGGCTCGCTGGAGCGGGCGAAGTAGCTGGGCCTATTGGGCAGCTAGTTCCGCAAATATCACCTGGTTATGGCTATGCCGCCATTATTGTTGCTTTTTTAGGGCGACTCCACCCAGTAGGAATTACGTTTGCGGGCTTACTAATGGGGCTTATTTATATGGGAGGTGAACTTGCGCAAATTAACATGGGATTACCTAACGCTATAACCGGTATTTTTCAGGGGTTAATGCTGTTTTATTTACTCTCGTGTGATGTGCTTATTACTTATCGCCTTAGATTTTCGCTGCCATTTAAACAACAAAAAGCGCAGCCAATACATATTGCACAGGAGTCTTAAATCATGGAATTAGATGTAATTACTAATATTTTATACGCCACTATTCGTACAGGCACCCCCTTATTGCTGGTGGCGCTGGGTGAAATGGTATGCGAAAAAAGCGGCACCTTAAATTTAGGGCAAGAAGGCATGATGCTCTTAGGCGCTGTGGCAGGGTTTATAACTATGTACCAATGCGACAACCTATTTATTGGTTTTACGGTAGCAGCTTTGGTCGGGGTTATGGCCTCACTTATTTTTGCTTTTGTAGCACTTAATTTAAATGCTAGCCAAGTAGCGGCAGGTTTAGCGCTGACTATTTTTGGTACAGGCCTTTCGGCATTTTTAGGTGCCGACTATGAGGGAAAAACCATTAACGCGTTACCTACTTTAGCAATTGCAGGGTTTGAGCATATTCCGGTTTTAGGCAAAGCGCTATTTTCGCAAGACGCCATTGTGTATTTAAGTTGGGGTTTAGTGCTTGGTGCGTATTTGTTTTTTAAATATCACAGAGCAGGGCTTGCAGTACGAGCTATTGGCGAAAACCCAAGTGTGGGCAATAACTTAGGATTACCTGTAATGCGTACACGTTATTTAGCCGTTATGTTTGGCGGCGCACTGGCTGGCATTGCGGGCGCATATTTGTCGTTGGCTTATACACCACTTTGGACTCAAAACATGACGGCAGGGCGAGGTTGGATAGCCCTTGCTTTAGTGGTGTTTGCAAGCTGGCGTATTGAGCGCGTAATACTTGGCGCTTATTTATTTGGCTTTGCCAGCATTATGCACTTAGTGGCACAGGCTTTTGGGTGGGCTGTGGAGTCTAACTTACTGGCCATGTTGCCTTATGGTGCAACGCTTATAGTACTGATTATGCTCAGCAAAAATAAACAAAAATTAAAAATGTACGAACCCATGTGGCTAGGTAAACCTTGGCACAAGGGTCATTAAATTAATTACAAAATCAATAAGGTAAATCACCTGCTACAACAGGATATTAAAAATATAACACGGAGAATAACAATGAAAAAACTTATAACAGCACTCGGGGTTGCATTGAGCTTAGGCATAAGCGCATCTGCTATTGCAAAAGATAGCGTAAAAGTTGGCTTTGTATATGTAAGCCCCATAGGTGAGGCCGGTTGGACTTATACACATGACTCTAGCCGCCACTACCTAGAAGAAAAGTTTGGCGACAAAATAGAAACTACTTTTGTCGAAAGCGTACCAGAAGGAGCGGATGCAGAGCGTGTTATTACGCAACTGGCTAAAAGCGGGCACGATTTAATATTTACCACGTCGTTTGGCTACATGAACCCAACACTTAAAGTGGCTAAACGATTTCCTAATGTAAAGTTTGAGCATGCCACAGGCTATAAACGCGCAAAAAACGTAAGCACTTACTTTGATCGCATTTACGAAGGACGCTACCTAACAGGTGTTATTGCAGGGCATATGAGTAAAACCGACAGCATTGGTTATATTGCTGCGTTTCCTATTCCGGAGGTAATACGCGGTATAAATGCATTTACGCTTGGCTTGCGCTCAGTAAAGCCTAATGCAAAAGTAAAAGTAGTGTGGGTTAATAGCTGGTTTGATCCGGGTAAAGAGCGCGAAGCTGCCGATAGCCTAATAGATCAAGGCGTTGATATTATTACCCAACATACTGATTCGCCTGCACCATTGCAAGCTGCGCAAGCCGCTGGTATTTACGCTATTGGCTACCACTCAGATATGAGCGGATATGGTAAAAAAGCACATTTAACGGCAGCGGTTCATCACTGGGATGAATTTTATGCAGAGCGCGTACAGCAAGTACTTGACGATAAATGGCAATCGCAAGATATATGGAAAGGGATAGGCTCAGGGATGACTCGCTTAGCGCCGCTAAGTAAAGACATTCCAAGTGATGTAGTAAGTGAAGTAAATGCTATTTCAGAGAAAATTGGTAAAGGTGAATTTCATCCATTTACTGGCCCTATAAAAAATCAGCAAGGTGAGCTGGTTACAACAGCAGGGCAGACTATTGATGATAAAACCTTACTCGGCATGGACTTTTACGTTGAAGGCGTAGAAGGGCAGCTTAAATAAACGCAGACGTATTTGAATTTAAATAGGGCAGGGCGTTAATACCTTGCCCAAGTTTAAGCGCTAAAAGGATATTGACCATGTCAAACCAAGAAGCTATTTCAGAAGACATAATTTACGCGGTAGATGATAAACCAGGGCTAACTGAATCATTTTTTGCTGCACTACAGCACGTACTCGCAAGCTTTGTAGGCATTATTACACCCACACTTATTATTGGTGGGGTGCTTGGCCTAGCTGCTGAAATACCATATTTAATTAGTATGGCGTTGTTTGTATCGGGTGTTGGTACGTTTATACAAGCGCGCAGAGTAGGGCCTGTTGGTTCTGGACTTATATGTGTGCAAGGCACCAGTTTTGCTTTTTTAGGCACTATTTTGGCCACAGGCTTTACTGTTAAAGCTACGGGTGGCAATAACGACGAGGTCCTTGCCACTATATTTGCAGTGTGCTTTTTGGCCGCTTTTGTTGAAGTATTTATTAGTTTTTTTATTAGTAAATTAGGCAAAATAATTAAGCCAGTAGTTACTGGTGTGGTCATCACTACTATTGGTATTTACCTAATTAAAGTAGGCATGACTGATATAGGTGGCGGGCAATGGCTACTTACTAATATGCCTGAAAAATTTGCTTCAACGAGCAACTTAATTATTGGTTTTTCGGTTGTTGCTTTAGTGGTGCTGCTTAATGCAAGTAAAAACCAATGGGTGAGGCTAACGGCTGTGGTAGTTGCAATGATACTTGGCTGGTTACTTGCGTTTGTATTAGGTATCGCTAATTTTAAATTAGGTGAATTTGACCTAATTGCTATCCCACTGCCTTTTAAATACGGCTTTAATGTTGATTTTGGTGCACTCATAGTCTTTGGTTTTTTATACCTTATTACTGCAATTGAATCGACAGGCGATATTACTGCCAATTGTGCTGTTTCTAAGTTACCTGTTAGAGGGCCTAGCTACTTAGCACGCATACGCGGCGGTATTTTAGGTGATGGCGTTAACTCGATGATTGCCGCTTTATTTAATACTTTTCCTAATACTACTTTTAGTCAAAACAACGGCGTTATTCAGCTAACTGGAGTTGCCAGCAGATATATTGGCCTGTGGATAGGCAGTATTTTAATTATTCTTGGCTTGTTTCCTGTGATTGGCGCTGTATTACAAAATATACCTAAACCTGTTTTGGGCGGTGCAACGCTTGTAATGTTTGGCACCGTAGCAGCCGCTGGGGTCAAAATACTCGCCAGCGAAAAAATAAATCGCAGAAGTTTACTTATTATTGCGGTGAGTTTGGGGCTCGGGCTAGGTGTTAGTTTTGTACCAGAGTTGTTTGCAAACGCACCTAAATTAGTTACTGCCATATTTGGTAGCGCAGTGACGGTGTCGGGTATCACCGCAATAATAATGACGTTGGTACTACCAGAAAATTACTCAGCAAGTACGGATCATCTTAACTAAACTAATAAAAATCATAAAAGGGATTAACAATGAAAATCAAAACAATAAAAAAATTAGCATTAGTAACTGCAATTGCAATGTGCTCTAAAGGTGTATCGGCTAAAGAACTTTGGTCTGATTTTAGTATTACCGCAATGACAGGAGCCGACTACCTAGAGCCGTTTTCAGGTACTGAAGATGATAGAAGTGTTGTTACTATAGAGCATGCATCGGGACATACATGGGGCAGTACGTTCTTCTTTATGGATAGACTAAGTAATCCCGATGAAGTGTACGGTGAGCTAAACATAAACCCTACTCTTTACAAGCCACAAAAAAGCTTTGTTAAAGAGGTGTTTTTAGGCCTACAAACAGAGTATGGCTCGGGAGATACGGATCAAAATAACTATTTATTAGGGGGCGGTGTATCACTTGATGTACCTGGCTTTCAATATTTTAATGTGGCTTATTATCGTCGTTTTCAAGATGATATAGGTATTCAACGTGAAGATAATAACCAAATAACAGTCACGTGGGGCTATAACAAAGGTAACTTTAGATACGATGGCTTTTTAGATATTGTAGATAGCACCGACACAATGTTTGGTAAAAGTGAAGGTGGCTTTAACTTTACCTCGCAGATTAAATACAATATTGCCTCTATGCTCGGCTTAGATACCACTCGTCTTGATGTGGGTATTGAGTATGTTTATTGGAAAAATAAATTTGGTGTAGATGGGCAAACCGAACATAATCCAAACTTGCTAGTTAAATGGCATTTTTAACAGCAAATTGAATGGTATTTAATTAATAATTAAAGGCTACTTTTTAGTAGCTTTTTTATTTGATAATCTTAAATAATTGAATAGCTTGAATTAGTTGTGTTAGATTGCTTTTTAATAACACTATATGACGGATTTTTTTCATGGACTCTGAAATTGATTTTTCTACCTACACTTTAGATGAGCTTTACTCATCAGCGAGAGCTATAGATCGCGAAGCCTACCCAGATCGAGCAAAAGAAATAGACGACTTAATTAAAACGCGAGAAGCACAGAACCCATCTGAAAATATTGTATCAAAAGTAGCAGGAGAAAAAGCAACGCGCTCAGACAGGCTAGTGGCTGCTATTGTTGATGGCGTTTTAGGTGTTGCTTGTTTTATACCTGTATTCATACTCGTAGGGTTTGAAAATTTAAGCCAACCAACGCTTACTTTATCTGCAAGTTTGCTAGGTTATGGCATATTAAGCACGTTAGTGCTTCATGGTTACCTTATGTACCAACGCGGACAAACAATTGGTAAATCTTTAATGTCTATCCGTATTGAAAATTTAGATGGTACACAAGCAAGCTTTACTACAATTTACTTTAAACGCATGCTTTGTATGCAACTATTATCACTTGTCCCTTCGGTAGGTCAATTTATAGCTGGTTTTGTTAATCCATTATTTATATTTGGAAAAGATAAACGATGTTTACATGATCATTTAGCGGGAACAAAAGTGAGTTATGTAGATTAATCAAGGTATTAATTAGGGCAACTTTGCCCGGATTTAAGTTTGATTTGCAAAAGTTACAAAATGGCGTATTTCACTAAATTGGTAATATAATTAAAAAACCTTACCGATTTTTTTGACTAGTAACCAAGGATGATTATGAAAAACAACACACAGCTAATTTTAGCACTAGCGGCCTCTTTAATTTGTTACTCAACATATATTGTATTGATAGATAAACCTTTTAGTTTGCAGGCGTTTAACCTGTTTTTATTTCCCGTTATTTTATATTTTGTGTTTATTCGTTCGCGCAATGTTGAGCAAAGCCCGTTAAAGGCTGTACGCGTTGAGGGGCAAATATTATACGTTTATAAGCAAGTGTTTAATATTAACGATATTAACAAAGTTGTCATCGACAAAACTAAGAGGCACGGTATATTTGCACTACCATATAATCAAGTTGATGGTAAAACAACTGAGTTTATTTTCAATAAAGATGCGTTTGAATCTTTAAAATCCTACCTTTTACAAAACATTCCAAATGTAAAAATTATTGAATAAAGTAAAGAAGTAACAATGAATTTAAAGAGCATATATTATTCACTGGTTTTCTTACCGCGGCGAAAATCAATGAGGTGATAAATGAGAATATTTAGGAAAACAAACGAGTTTGATAAACTGTCGAGGCGTTACGCATGTATTAAATGTGGTACTTGGGTGAGCATAAAAGCCCAAAACTGTATGCAGTGCCAGCATAGTTTTACCAATAATGATAAAAGCTCAATGCAAACACTCTATAATCAAAATAAAGAACAAAACTGGCAACATGCAATATTGCCTATTATTTTTGTAATATTGGTAATAGCTTTATTGTTCATTTAATTTTTGCTTAAAATTTAAAAGTGCTCGACTGCAACTCTGTAACAAAATCCCTCTGTACTTTAACGTGTAAAAACTACCCATAATTAAAATAATTACTCTTATTAAGCCTTCACTAAATATCACATAGCTAATGTTTTTTAATAAATGAAATAAGCTTATAAATTTCAGTCACTTAAGTTGTGGGTTTATTTATATTTACTCATTTTTTTGGCACGTAAGTTGATACAACTCCTAATAAACTTTAAAAAGGAATTACCATGACTGCTGAATACTTTATGGTACTAGGGTTACTCGGTGTTGCATTTTTTGCTGTTGCAGGGGCATTGCTTGGGTATGAAAAAAACATTAGTGGCTTTGGCGTCGTAGTGGTTGCAACCGTTACTGCACTAGGGGGCGGTACCCTCAGAGATATACTTTTAAACAAACCGGTATTTTGGATTGCTACCCCAGAGTATTTATATTCGACCTATGGGGCCGTTATAGCAACAATTGCATTTATTCGATACTTACCGCGCGTTAATAATTACTACTTTTTATTGGTAGACGCTGTGGGTATGGCGTTATTTAATATTATGGGGATAGAAAAAGCACTCATTAATGGCTCTGGTATGGTGGTCGCAATTACCATGGGCATTACTACAGGTATATTTGGTGGTTTAATACGTGACGTAATTTGCCGTGAAGTACCAACTGTTATGCGCAGCGAACCTTACGCCTCTGCGTGTTTAGCGGGTGGTGCAGTCTATGCTGCTTTATTTAGCCTTAATGTAGATTACATTTGGTGTATTTTAGGCTCATTTTTCACGACTATCTTTTTAAGATTAGGCTCTTTGCATTGGGGTTGGCATTTAACTATTTTCAGAAAAAAAGACTTCAGAGATCAAAGCGACTAATTTTAGCTACGAGTAGCTCGCGTTTGCATGTGGTACTCGTAATTATCCTCATCCGTTATAGTAAAACCCAGCCGCTTATAAAGTCCTAATGCTGGGTTGTTTTTAAGCACGGTGAGTTTAATGGGTTTTGACTGCGCATTTGTAATAACTTGTTCAATAACCGCTTTCCCATACCCTTTATTTTGGTGCAATGGATGTATTTGTAATTGCATTATTTCAACGTGTTGAGCGTGTGTTTGGTATTTTAAAGTACCAATTGGTACCTCATTTATAACTATAAGATGGGATCAGTCATATTGATCATTAAGCCTTAAAACATGCTGTTGCTCTGTTATACCAATCCGCAATAATACTTAATCATTTTGCGGGGCTAAACGTGTCGCTACCTGCGTTAAAAAATGCTCATTTAGAACAACTAAATAGCGAATTTTTTGCCTAGCTATCAACACGTTTTTCCAGCCTCAAAATAGATCACTTAATTAAGCGAAGTGGTATTAAAAATAACCTAGCATTTTCTAAGTGTTCAACCATAGTCAGTTTTCTGAGGCTTAATAAGTAGTCTTGGTCTGAATATGCTGCCTTTATAAATTTAAAAACCATAGTGCTCCCTTGCAACAGCCTCAATGTTTATATTTGTAGAACGAACTAAAATAAGTGCGCAGTATTAAATGTGCAAGCCAAACTAACAAAGGCAAGACTACCAATACCCAAGTGCTTTCCACCAAAGCCCGCCAATAATTCCCCATACACTTAAATTAATAACGCTCATTATAAGGCCCATTACCCACCAGTCTTTTAACGATACATAGCCTGAGCCAAACACTATGGGTGATGTGCCTGTTGCGTAATGCGTTAACGACATCATCAGTGATGAAGCGCCAGCTAGCAGTAAACCTAAAAATAAAGGCGGAGCGCCAAGCGCTAAACCTGCGGCGTAAAATGCGGCAAACATAGCAGTGATATGTGCTGTGGTACTGGCAAAAAAGTAATGAGCATAAAAATACACAGCTACCAATATAATAGCCGATACAATCCAGTCAAAGCCCAGTTGCGCAATATTGCTCTCAACAAGTGTTGAAAACCACGTTACCAAACCTAGTTTATTTAAAAAAGTGGCCATCATTACTAATGCTGAAAACCAAACAACGGTATCCCACGCAGACTTTTCTTTAAGTACATCGTCCCAGCTTAATACACCAGTCACTAATAAAACCGAAAGACCCAAAAAAGCCACTGCCGTTGTGTTAACTGCGTAGTCAGCCCCTAAAATCATTGCAGGTACGCCAGCCCATAAAACAAGCAGCATGGCAAAAACTCCCACCATTATTTTTTCGCCATAACTCATTGGGCCCATTTCAGTTAATTTAGATTCTGCGTAGGTTTTAGCGTCGGGTGTACTTTTAACTTCAGGTGGGTAAATGGCATAAACAACCAAAGGCACAAGGGCAATACATAGCAAACCAGGAACAAGCGCTGCCAGCGCCCACGTACTCCAAGTAATACTGATATTTGCACCGGTAGCATCAGCAATCAGCTTTACAATTAGCGGGTTTGGCGCAGTCGCTGTAATAAACATAGCTGATGTAATAGGGTTTATATGGTAACTCACTAAAGCAAGGTAGTGGCCAATTTTACGAGATGTGCCTTCCTCAGGGGACGAGCCAAAGCTTGTTGCTATAGACTTCATAATTGGGTGAATAATAGCGCCGCCTCGTGCGGTATTACTTGGCGTTACAGGTGCTATAACAAGTTCAGAAAGTGCGAGTGCATAGCCAATACCAACTGTTTTTTTACCAAAAAGAGAAATAAAATTATAGCCAATACGATTTCCCAAACCAGTTTTAGCTAAACCCCGAGAAATAATAATAGCAATACCAATCAACCAAATTAATGAATTAGAAAAGCCACTTAATGCATCTTTAATAGCGCCAGATGGGCTGTCATTAGTTACGCCGGTTAACGCAACAGAAGTAATAGCTAAAATAGCAATGGCGCCGATAGGCATTGCTTTACCAATAATGGCAACAACAGTACCAATAAATAAAGCGAGCAGATGCCATGCGTTTTCGGTAACACCTTGCGGAGGCGGTACAGCAAACCAAAGTAGTAAAACAATGGCTATAGAAATCAGTCCAGAGGTAACTCGAATATCAGTACCCTTCATTAAAATATCCCTAAGTTTTAGAAATGCATGCATTCTGTTTATTGAAAAGGCAACGTTATTTTACTTCATTTAATAATAAAAAAGATGACGCACATCATATGAATATTAGGCTTATTTAATTTTATTAATAAAGAGGAAATTAACTATAAACTAAAGTGATTGATTACATTACCCGATAAGAGCTTACAGTGTGCTTAATTAACTCTAATTTTTAAGAGTTAGCTTGAATTGTTTTATCGACTAGCAAGGTCTTAGTAAGTCTTAACGAATACTTGGAAATACAATGAACTTAAAACTAACCAATAACGTGATTACTTTTTTATTAGCGAGTAGCTTTTTGCTACTTGGCTTGTCGTTTGCGTTAGGATCAAATCCTAATACGTTAACGGCTACGTTTAGTTTTTATGGCGTTGACTCGCTAATGTCTGTATCTGCATTAGGTTTAATTAGTGGCTCATTTATGATTGCCTTAGCGTTTGCCACCGTGCTCGCTCACCTTAAACTAATGAAACCTACGCCAGCACTTTTACTTGCAGCAGTTATAAGTTTGGTTGCATTACTTACCTTGTTTGCCAGTAACCGTTGGATGGCGCAACTTGGTGGCTTTCCAATCATTGGTAGTGGGCAGGGCATAATTAAATACTTTGCAGTAGTGCCTTTGTATTTGTTTTTGTTTTATAAAGACAAACTTACCGACAAACAACACGTACTTTTAAACTTTATACCGGTTGCTATGGTTTTATTGTGGATCGGCGGCATGAAGTTTTATGAGTTTGAAGCAAAAGGCATTGTAAGTTTAGTAGAAACCTCACCGTTTATGTCGTGGTTATACACGGTATTTAGCGTACAAGGCGCGTCTAACGTGATTGGCGGGTTTGATGTATTATTTGCTGTGTTATTGGGCTTAGGGCTATTTTTAAATAATAAAAAGCTAATTATTGTAAGTGGCTTAGCGTGTTTAAGCGTATTTATGATGACCCAAACATTCTTAATTACTGCAACCGGTGCATTTAGTTCTTCTACTTTATTGGAGCGTTTAGGGCAGTTTGTAATTAAAGATCTTTGGTATATAGCCAACCTTGTTGTTATTGCTTTTTTAATGATTTTTAAACCGACTAAATAACATATAAAGAGGACATTATGATCAGTTGCAACCAATACGACTACATCGAAATTGCCTGTATGCACCATTTAAGCATTGAGCTTATATTAAAAAATGGTGATGGTGTATGTGGCGTAGCAACTGACACAAAGCGCAATGCTAATAGAGACGAATGCATAGTTGTTAGCGTAAATAGCGAGTTGCAACTCATTGTGCTAACTACAATCAGCGTACTTAAAGCGCGAGAGAAAAACCCATACTTTGACCACGTGAATTTTGAAGTAAAGTAAATACCTCACTCATTCGTTTTTATCATAAATATCTCTAGCGAGTCTGCATCATTAATATGTTAGGGCTCGCTTATCTCACCAATGCTTTAGCTAATTACGCGCTAAATACATAAAGCCAAAATTTTCCTACTACTTTCTTTTATTCTTTACTCGAGTTTTCCACCTAACAAGGCTAAACGCCAACTATTAAAGCGTATAAAAATGCTAATCCAGTATAAGTAAGCCTCAATAAGCCTTAACTAGCGCTTAGTATCCGTACGTTTGTTAATTATGGTTGTAAAGGTAGCTACATAAATAAAGCTCTATTTTTGTTTTGTCCAATAACATTATTAAACACCGTTTTGGTGAAAAATAATAAAGGGCTTTTTGTAACATATTTAATTACTTGTTTACATTAAAGTTGTTTAGTGGAATTATTGAACACTGTAATATACGCCGTTTTGGGGTGCTATAAATCCCTAAAGTGGTGTTCAATAAGCTGTTAGGTGTTTAAGGATAAGCATGAAAAAGTATCTACCTTTAGTCATATTAATAATCTCTGGTTGTGTTGGTATGAAAACTTATAAAGGTGTCATAGTCCAATATAGCGATGTAAGCAAAAACTCTGATGGGACGTATTCAATTGAGGTTCTTGGTCATACCGATCTTAATGAAACAGATATGCTCGAATTGGTAGAGCTCAAAGGAAAAGAGTTATGCAAACCAAGTGATATATACGTAAAAAAATATAAAATGGGTACTTATGGCTCGCATAGTCAGTTTGGTTCTGTCTACCCACCAAAGATTAACGCAACAATTGACTGTAGGGTAAACAATGCATAACAGGCTGTTAAACAAGGACAAAAATAGTTGATTTTGCTCCTTTTTTACTAATTTAACCAACTATTTTCTGCCTGTTAACAGGCTCGTTATATAACTACGTGAGGAGAGATGATGAACAAGGAAACTATAGGGAAATACGTCGCAGTTTTGGGATTATTGCTTTTCTGGGCACCTCTTTGGGGAATTGTTGATTCGTATTTAATTATGTCCTCTTCATTTCAAGAGATAACGCTGTTTGGAAGTAATGAACCTAAAATATCACAAGAAGAAATGTCATCAACAGCTTTGTCTACAGTAACAGGGTTCATCTTATTTTTAGTTGCACTTTGCTTTTTAACATTTTCCGTTGTGGGCTTAAACTATCGAACTAAGTGGCTTTTTTGGGCACTAATAATATATTCAACATTGTTACTCTTCATGTTCCCTGTTGGTACAGTGTTAGGAGTAACTGTGCTGGCAGCGCTAGTTTTGAACAGGGAAAAATTTGGACCTGATGGTGACGTTACATAACAAAACCATTAACCGGGTTTGTGCAAGAGCGCCACAAATCTGGTTATGGCAGGCGTTAGCTTTTTAAGAGGGTTTCGAGTTGAGAACAATATTTAGCTTTATTTTAGCCTCTTTAGTTGTTGCATTTTTAGCGCCAATGACAATTGAAATGAAATTTACTATTATTCCTTTTGGTATATTTATTTGGACGTTAATAGTTGTTCTAATTTTAGTTCCAGTAACAGCATTTCCAATTTATAAATTTATCACTAAAAGTTGTGATTATTCGCTAAATACAGTGCTCAAATCTTCAGTTATATCTACTTGCTTAGTTTCTTTCTTTTTTGTTTTCCCTTCAGGTTTAGATAGCTCAATTATTAATGGTAAGGTATTGGTCGAAAATGGTTCAATTACGTTAATAGGTTATGGATATAGCTTTTTACAATTGTTTTTATTTTCTATAGTAGGCCTTGTTGCTGGTATTGTATTTTACGTTTCAAAAATAGAGTTAAACAAAAGCTAAAGAGTTAGGATGAAATTCATTCTAATCTTTACATAAATAATATCAGTTGGTTAGGTTTTATTTGTCACGCAAAAAGCTGAACTACAATGAAAGAAAGAGTAAAAAGCCAACCACACTAAACTTTCCCGTAATACCTTCCAAAACACCAATTAAAACAACAGCTAACAATTTTTTATATTCCACGTGAAATACAGTAATAGATTGAACCAAAATAGGAACTCAGCTATGGTTTGTTTATCAATAAAAAATTTAAAAACGAGTTGATCTACAGGCTTGTTATATTTCACGGAGGATTTAGGTTGTCATTTCCAACTTTAGAGACAAATCGCTTAAGGTTAGATCAATTATCAAAAGAAGATTCAAATAGTTTGTTTGAGTTGTTCTCGGATAATTCAGTTGTAGAATATTATGATTTAGAGGCGTTTACTGAACTGTCACAAGCCAGCCATTTAATTGAGTTTTTTAACGCTCGTTTTAAAGAAAACTCAGGTATTCGTTGGGCTATTCGCCTAAAAGAAACAGATCAACTTATAGGTACTTGCGGCTTTAATACTTGGAGCCCTAAAATGAAAAATGCTGTTATTGGATATGATTTACTGCCTAAATATTGGGGTAAGGGTTTTTCTACTGAAGCAGTTCATCGAATAGTTAAAGCCGCATTTTCAGGTGACTTATCTTGCGGTAAACTTAATCGTATTCAAGGCGATACTGTTCTTGGAAACTCTGCATCTGAGTCACTCCTTTTAAAAGTTGGGTTCAAAGAGGAAGGTATAAGGCGTCAAAGTGGTTACTGGAAAAATCAGTTTCACGATCTTAAATGCTTTGGGTTAATTCAGTCCGAGTACTCTGAAATACGCCAAGTTAGGATAATAACAAACAGTTAGCACACCAAATTTCCAGTAATACCTTCCAAAACGTCAATTAAAGCAACACCTAGTCCTCTTTTTATATACCACGTGAAATACAGTAACGATTGAACCAAAATAGGAACTCAGCTATGGTTTGTTTATCAAAAAAATAAAAAACGAGTTAATCTACAGGCTCGTTAAGATTAAAGAAACTAATTAATTGAATCTGGCTGTTAGAGCTATTCTATAGCCTCGTTGTATTGCTAAAGGATTATCGTGAAATACTCTAGGATTGTACTCTTTTCAGTAGGCCTGTATTTATTACTAATTGCTTTATCAACAATAACAACAAAGGTTGTTGGCTTTGATGAGATGACTCAAAGTACATCATACATTTTTACTCATTACGTCTTCGGCTTTATAGCCTCTTTAATCGTGTATTGTTACTTAGGTTATAAGCAAACAGTGAGCCCCTATAAACAAGCCTTTTTAGTTGCGGCGGTTTATTGGTTTATTGATCTAAGTGTCGGTGCCTTACTATACATTTTATTAGAAATATCAATAGATCCTTTGATATATTTAATTCCTGCTTTGCTGCATGTTATTGCTGTTCTATTAGGGACATTACTTGGTATTCAATTACGTCGTAAAATAGTTGAGCGTAAATAAACAAATCGTAAAGCAGAGCAAAAACAGCTGGTTTTTGCTTTTTCACCCTAACCTTAGATAACAACCTTACGGCCTATTTATTCGGCATAAGTAAAAAGGAATTTAAATTTGCTATTCGATTGGTTTAGCTCTGAAAAGCCAAATGTTTATTTGGGTTCGTTAGTTGTAGCTAATAACAGCCATTTTTCTAAGGTTGAGTCGTTTTTTTATATAACGGGCGATTCACTACAAGATCATATGCACAAGAAGCTTGAGGATATTTTTTGTCTTCACAGCATTTCGTCTATTAAAGAGCCTAAAAAGTCAGATATTGGTTTAGATGTTGTTATAGTTACTTTGCATGGTGGTGATGCATTCACTATAGATTTTGATACAGCTGTTATTCCGCTATTTTGGCGACCAAAAGTTAAGTTAGTATCGCGCTTGTATAACATTAAACACAACAAGACGATTAAAACGTTCAGCGTTTCTAAATCTGTTACGTGGCGCGAATTCATAGCTAAAAAATTTAGCTTAAGAGGCTTTTTTCGTTGGGGTCCTTTGTATCATAACGAAGACATGGAAATACTGTTGTATAAAGCATGCTACGAGTTATTAAATAAAATGCGAAAGGCTATTTAACCAGTAGCCAATAAGAATAATTAAAATAAGATAAAAATACATTTTGCTCTTGGTGAACATTATTACAAACAAAAGAGGAACTCAGCTATGGTTTGTTTATCAATAAAAACAAATAAAAAACGAGTTAATCTACAGGCTCATTATTTTTCGAACATCGAGGATATTTATGGAAATTGAATATATTTGGGGTGTTTTAGCGGTTATTGCAGTTTTATTTATATTAATATTTGGTAACTCAATACCTAAGCATGGCAGCGTAACTGAAGGTGATGTTATTGTTGCTTTAAAATCAGGTCATAAAGTTAGAGCAATAAAATATTATAGATCTGTTCATGGTGTAAGTTTAAAAGAAGCTAAAGATGCTATTGAAAAATTAACTTCAAAAACATAAAAACATGCTCTGAAGTGAGGCCCAAGTAAAATTCAGCCATTAATTGCAAGTCTTAAAAGTGGTGAGCCTCTTCGTTTTTCCACCACCTAAATACAACCCTTATCCATTTGAATACCAGCGATCTAATAATAAATTGCGCTATCCCCGCTTATTTCACTTCAGCGATATCATTAAACGCGCGCAATTTCCCTTAAATCAATACCCTAAAAAAATAATTATGGGAGGTCCTATAGTCAAATAACAATATTTTAGTAAACGCTAGTTCATATTGCGTCACGTAATATCCATACAGAACTTTAAGTTAAACATACGTTCGTGCAGCGTTCCCATTTTTATTTGACTCAATTTATTGGATATTCTTTTTATGAAATTAAAGTTATTTATCGCAATTATTTTTAGCACTTCGATGTCGTCTTACGCGACAGAAGCAGTAGATAAAACGCAGTTTTCATTCGAAGACTTAAAAGCCCTAGCAAAAGCCTCAGCTGAAAAGCCCTATACGCCAACTAAGGTGCCAGCGCCGGAGTTAATCGATAAAATTACGTATGACGAACACTGGAAAATACGCTTTAAAGAAGATGAAACCTTATACCCAAGTGGAAAAAAGGCACCTGTACAATTATTTTATCCTGGGCGATATTTTCCTGAGCCAGTAAGTATTTACATCAGAGACGATAAAAATCAGGTACAAAATGTACCTTTTAGTAATGATGTTTTTGATATGCCTGATGACAGCCCAGCTCACGATCTCCCAGAAGGGTTTGGATTTGCAGGCTTTAGAATAATGCGCCCAGATATGAAACCAGATTGGATATCTTTTTTAGGCGCGTCTTATTTTCGTACCGACGGGCCAGAGGGGCAATATGGACTCTCGGCCCGAGGTATCGCGATTAATACGGGCATGAATCAGCCAGAAGAATTTCCGCGCTTTTCTGCATTTTGGATTGGTCCTGCAGAGAAAAAAGGTGAAAGTGTGTCTGTTTGGGCATTGCTTGAAGGGCCTTCTATCACTGGTGCTTATCGATTTGGTTTAAGCAAAGATAACAAAGAAGCCAAAGGCCATATTACCTCTGTAACGGCTAATTTGTATATGCGCGCCGATGTTGAACGCTTAGGGGTAGCACCGTTAACCAGTATGTATTGGTACTCACAAAAAGATAAAACAGAAGCTAAAGATTGGCGCCCAGAAATTCACGACAGCGATGGCCTGGCGATTCACACAGGATCGGGTCAATACGTTTGGCGCCCATTAAATAATCCTCAGTCGGTTTCGACCAATAGTTTTATTGATGAGAACCCAAAAGGGTTCGGTTTAATCCAAAGAGATCGTGACTTTAATAACTACCAAGACGATGGCGTATTTTACAATAAGCGTTCATCAGCGTGGATAAAACCTACTGACGATTGGGGCAAAGGTGCAGTACAGTTAATCGAAATTCCTACAAAAGATGAAACGTTCGACAATATTGTTGCTTACTGGGTGCCTGAAAAAGAGGCGCGCAAAGGTGATGAGTTTACCTTTTCTTATGATATTGAGTGGCGTCCACTCGATCCAAAATCAAAAAACCTTGCAAGCGTTGTAAATACTCGCCAAGGCTTAGGCGGAATTCCCGGCCAGCCTATTCCTGAAGGTGTTAACAAGATGGTGATTGATTTTGAAGGTCCAGTATTTAAAGGCTTAGATAACAAAAGTGGTATAAAGCCGATTGTTGAAGCCAGCAACGGTGAAATACTAGAGCCAATTGGCGCTTACCCTATAGTGGGTACCAACCAATGGCGTTTAGCGTTTGATTACAAGCAATCTAACAATAACCCGGTGCACATTCGTGCGTATTTAGTGGATAAAAATGGTGAAGCTATAACTGAAACATGGGTAAGTGATGCTAAGGTAACTATTAAATAAGACTTTAAATAAGCATTAAAGTAAAACGGGTGGCTATATTTTGATTTTCTTGTCAATTATAGCCACCATAATGTCTTTTAAAACGCCAAACAAAACACCATTAAAACTCCCTTTTATATCCCACGTAAAATACAGTAAACGATTGAATCAAAATATGAACTCGGCTATGGTTTGTTTATCAATAAAAATAAAAAAACGAGTTAACCTGCAGCTTGTTAGCTGTTTCGAGGGATTGTATGTTTTTTTTGAGTAAATTATTTTGTTGGGAGCGAGGCCGACAAAACAGGTAATTTGGTTCAGCGGCCAATTCGCCCTTTGGCTGCACTAAAAAATTACCCAGCATCGACTAAACGGGTATTAAAAGAAAGTGTTTGTGCGCCAAACACATAAAAACATAAAGTATAATAATTACATTTCTGGGTATGGAGATCTGATGAGAAAATCCTTTGAATTTACTATTAAGTCAATCAAAGTTGAAATAATTAACACTTGGTTTAGTGGTGCTAAATTATATGTGAATGGTGACTTACGAGATACTGACAAAACTTTGTTAGCTATTAGGAATAATACTTTACTATCTGCAAATTTAGGTGAGTTGGGTGTTCTAGAAATCAAGCCATTATCGGGTTTAATTACCGTCGAAATGGATGCATATTTGGTTAATGGTACAAGCATTCAACATGTATATAGCTCACATAAACGCCTTAGCCTAAAAGAGCAAAGGGCAGCCCGATAAAGCTACTTTAAATAACGTATATTCCTGCATTTACCTGCCTTCAGTAATAACCTCTAAATGACTTTGAGGAGGTTTAAGCCCCTAAGCATACCAAGTTAATATACTTGGTTTACTCGATTACCTTAAATCACTCACACTCTTTCACATAAAGTAAAAGCGCGCTGTACATTACACTGAGTGCCTTTGTTACATCGCTGTCGATAACCGCTTCTGCTGGGTGATGGCTTATACCGCCAGGGCTGCGTATAAACAACATGCCAACGGGACAAATTGGAGCTATAGCCATTGCATCGTGCCCTGCGCCTGAGGCAAGTGGAGGCGATGCTTGGTTATTGAGTTTACATGCGCTTGAAAACAAATGCTGAATTTGAGTATCGCACGCTACGGCACCGGCGGCATGCGTCCATTGCCAATCAAGTGTTAAATTGCGTTTGCTTGCTATAGATTGTGCGCTGCTTTGTATGGCGCTTAGTAAGTTAGCGAGATCGGTGTCGCTTTGTGCGCGTGCGTCTAGGCTTATGGTTGTTTTGCCTGCAATCACGTTTGTAGCCCCAGGGCGAGACTGTATTTGCCCTACGGTGGCAACTTCGCCATTTTTAGCATTACTTGCTAGTTTTTCAATTTCGGTTACTAATTCAGCGCAGCCTGCTAGTGAATCCTGCCTCAAGCTCATTGGGGTTGTACCCGCATGACCGCTTTGGCCTGTTAGAGTAAGCATGGCGCGCTTTGCTCCTGCGATAGCCGTTACAACGCCTAACGCCTGATTAACCGATTCGAGTACAGGACCTTGTTCAATATGAGTTTCCCAGTAACCTAGTAATTCGTTTTTGTTTAGTGCGGCCTTTGCGTAGTCGTTAGGGTTTAGGCCAAAGTCGAGCATGGCTTGGTGCATAGTTATGCCGTTTGTGTCTTCAATGTTTAGCCACTGTGGGTCAAATTCGTTAGCGAGGGCTTTTGAGCCAATTAAAGTAGTGGCAAAGCGGGTGCCTTCTTCATCGCAAAAGCCCACTACATCTAAATGAAAGGGCAGGTCGAGCTTTAACTTATGTGCAAGCGCTGCAATTTCTATCCCCAGTAGTACACCTAAAATACCATCAAACGCACCTGCGTTTGGTACGGTGTCTAGGTGCGAGCCTATAATTAAACGTTTAGCATGTGGGTTTGATGATTTAAGTCGCCCCCAAAGGTTGCCCACTTCGTCTTGCCACGATTGCATGCCTGCCTCAACCATCCACGATGCAGTAACAGCGTTACACTCTTTGTGCTCTTTTGATAAGTACACGCGGTGAATACCGCCTTGCATTTGCGATAGTGCGCTGAGGGTTTTACAGCGAGATAAAGCGCGTGTTGCGTATTCATCAGCAAGTTCTTTATCTAATAAAGGGCTGTGTTGTGGGCATTCAATCGTCATGCTAAATCCTTTTTTATTTATAGTGAGCAAGGGCGGCAATGGCGGCTTCGCCTTTAGGGCCTTTATAGCCGTTGGCATGTAAGCAGGCATCTAGGCTTGCCAATGTTTGTAATACGGCATCTTTACGGGCGTTGTAACCCATGGTGCCAATACGCCAAATTTTGCCATGCAGTGGTCCAAATGAGGTGCCAATTTCTATTCCAAAATCGGTTAGCATTTGTCCGCGTACGTGATCGGCATTAATGCCCTCGGGTATATACACACCCAGTACGTTGTTCATTTTATGTGTTAAATCACCAAATACATTTAAGCCGAGCGCTTGAATACCCGTTAGCATGGCATCGCCATGTAATTTGTGGCGCGCTACGCAGTTATCCACGCCTTCTTCAATGACTATGCGGGCGCATTCTGAGGCACAGTACAGCATGCTGGTGGCTTCGGTATGATGGTTGAGGCGCTCTTCTCCCCAGTAATTCATGATCATACCTAAATCAAAATAGTTAGAGCGTACAAAGGGTTCTGTGCCGTCGGTATGATCGGCCGTGCGAATGCCTGCTTCTACCTTTTTGCGTTTTTGGATCCAATCAGCGCATTTGTCGCTAAGCGTTAATGGCGCAGACCCAGAAGGTCCACCTAAACACTTTTGCAGACCAACCGAAAGTGCATCGAGTTTCCATTCATCGGCAGGAAGTTCGTTACCCACAATAGAGGCGGTGGCATCGCAATAAAATAGTACATCGTGCTTTTGGCAAATATCGCCAATATGCTCAAGAGGTTGGTTCATGGTGGTGGATGTATCGCCTTGTACCATAGCAAGTACATGGGGTTTTACATCAACAATGGCTTTTTCGATTTGTTCTGGCGTAAACACTTCGCCCCACGGTACTTCTATTGTGTGCACCTTTGCGCCAACGCGTTCTGCTATTTCAGCAAGTAGGTGGCCAAAGCGCCCCATAATTGGCACAAGTACTTTATCGCCTAGGCGTAAAATTGAGCATAATACGGCTTCAATCCCTGCGCGCGATGTGCCGTCTATTAGCATGGTCCATTCGTTTTTAGATTTAAAAATTTCGCGGTAACGTGCCATGGTTTCGTTCATAAAACCGGTCATTACTGGGTCGTATTGGCCTATAAGCTGCGCCGACATAGCACGTAAAACACGAGGGTCGGCATTAATTGGGCCTGGTCCCATTAATAAACGCTGTGGTGGGTTTAAGGTTTGAACTTGCGTGTTATTAAACATATTTTAGGCTCCCAGAGTCTGAATAAGCATGCGTATGCCGGTTATCATTAATACAACGGCAAAGGCGCGTTTTAGTTGTTTTTGATCCAGCTTGCTACCAATTTTTACGCCAATAGGCGCAAATAAAATAGTCAGCGGAATAATAAGAAAAAAGGCCGGGAGGTTAACCAACCCCCACGTACCTAGGGGAGCATCGGTTGGCGTTGTGCCAATACTTAATAAGGTAATAACGCCAGGTAGCGCAATCAATAAACCAAAAACGGCCGCAGTACCTACTGCAACATGGGCACGTACATTAAATGCGTTTAGCATAGGTACGCCAATAGTGCCGCCGCCTATGCCAATCATTACCGACAAACCACCTACAATACTTGCCATAACGCCTTGACCAAATTTACCTGGTAGTTGTTTTACAAGCGCGGGTGCGCCGGCTCTAAATAGCATGTTTAAACTGACTAAAATAGCAATACAGGCAAACATAAGTACCAGTGCATTACCGCGTATTGAGTGCGCTAAGTAGCTGCCTACAACGGCCATAACTAAAATAAATGGTGCCCAGTATTTTATTAGCGCAAGGTCAATATTCCCTTTGCTATGATGCGAGCGAATAGATGAAAGCGAAGTAGGTACTATGGTTGCAAGTGATGTGGCGGTGGCTATCATCATTGCCGATTCTGGGCTTACGCCAAAACCTTGCAGTAAAAAATACAGCACAGGGACGATAACAATACCGCCGCCTACACCAAAAAGTCCTGCTAAAATACCGGCAAAAATACCGGTTGCTATTAAGGCTACTATAATTGGCCATTGATTTATTATTTCTGACATTGTGTTCCTGCTGTAGTTACTGTTGCACGTCCATCTGAACGAGGATCTGTTGCAGCTTCAAGGCTTGTAGGTGTATCTAAAATCGCCCCAGCGTGCCCCATCATTTCGTTATTATTATCAACGCTTACCCAATCGTGGTCACGTTGATTTAATTCATGTTCTATATGAAAAACTAACTCTTTTTCAATTTTTAAATTTGTACTTGTATCGCCCCATGTGCGTCCAAGTAACCAACGAGGGTCGTTAATTGCTTGTTTTATTGATTTATTTCGCCACGCGTAGCCTGCAAAAACAGCGGCTTGAGTTTGTGGCTGCCCTTCACCGCCCATTGTTCCGTAAGCAAGTCGACGACCATCGCTAAACTTTGCCAGTGCTGGGTTAAGTGTATGAGCGGGCTTTTTATTTGGCGCAAGGGCGTTATTATTGTTACTCGCAGCAATATCTTGATTGTTTAAACTAAAGCTTAAACCACGGTTATTCCACACAAAGCCGCCTTCACTCATTAATATTCCGCTGCCAAATTCCCAGTAAATACTTTGAATAAAGCTTACTAATTGCCCGTTTTTATCTCTGGCTGCCATCCACACCGTATCGCCAGGCTCTGCGTTAAATGGCCATTTTTTGGCTTTGGCCATATCAATATTGTTAGCAAGTTCGCTTAAGCGATCATCGGTTAGTGCGTTTTTATAATCATCCCCTAACACATCAGGGTCAGCCCAAAGGGTAGGGCGATGGGTAAAGCTTTGTTTAGTTGCCTCAACAATTAAGTGCGTCCAGTCGGCATCGGTTTTAGCTAAATGCTTTAACTTATTTACGGCACCAATTATTTGTAGTGAATGCACGCCCTGTGTTGGCGCGGGTAAGTTGTAGCAATCAATACCACTGAGGTTTGCATTTAGCGCAGTAACTACCTCGGCTTTAGTATTTGCAATGTCACCTGCGGTAATTGAGCTGCCTGCTTTTGCTAAGTCGGCGGCAAATGAGTTGGCAAGTGCGCCTTCATAAAATGCGTTTAAACCATGCTTTGCTAGGTATTCAAACGTTGCTGCAAGTTTAGGGTTTTTAAAATGCTGGCCTGCTTGTAAGGGCTTGCCATTGGGTATGTAGAGGTTTTTAAACGCGTCATTGGTATTGTTAGCAGTGGCTAGCTTTTCGCAGCCTGCTTGCAAGCTTTTTGTAACGGTAAAACCCTCGCGCGCAAGCTCAATAGCAGGTGCTAAAATTTTTGACAGTGGTAGTGCCGCATGCTCATCTAATTCAAGCGCCTTTTGCCAACCGCGAATTGTACCCGCTTGAGTTAGTGCGCTTAATCCGCCGCGCTCTGGTATTTGCGTGAGCGAGTTATACGCCGTTGTATTAGTTGCTGCGCGGCCGCAGGCGTCAATAGCGGTAGGCGTTTTTTGGCTTGGGTTATCGATAAGCCAAAAGCTGTCGCCACCAATTGAGTTCATATGTGGGTATACAACGCTAATAGCAGCGGCAGCCGCTACCATAGCCTCGGTAGCTGTACCGCCTTGTTTTAGTATATTTATACCCGCCTCAGTGGCCGAAAAATGAGACGCGGTAAATGCAATGTTGTGTGTGGTCATGCCGTTGTGTCCTGTTTAAAGTGTGCAGCTAGGTGCTTAACGCAAGCAAGTAGGCTTTTATCGTTACCGTGGCTCATCATTAATGAAAAACCATACGGATGATCATTTGCTAAATCAGCCAGCGGTAAATGCACTTGCGCTGAGCCACTAAGCCCTGCAATTGCCGAAAGCGTAATAATTTGCATGCGTAAGGCGCTTGTGTCGGCGCCTAATTTAGGTGCGGTTGTGGGGGTGGTTGGCAAAAATAAACAGCTGTTTGTATTTAGGTTTTTAGCTATTAGTGTTTGCCATTGGGTTTGTACTTTTAGTGCTTCTTGTTCTTCTTGATCAGTTAGGGCAAGCGCCATATTAAAACGTGCCGCAATTGCTGGAGCAAACTGGGGAAGTTGCCCCGGCAATTGAAGCCAATCTTTATGCGTTTTTGCGATTGCTCGCCCTTGCAGTACTCTAAAACTATCCGCAAGTTCATTTAATAAGTTGCTGTTAGGTAGTTCAAATTCTTTATGGTGCTTAAAATTAGGCTTGGTTTTTTCAAGCAATTGTTTAAGTGGGGCTTGTAAAGCAGGGTCAACGAGTTCAAATAGTGCTTCGCAAATAACCAGCGTATTTACTTTATTAATAGCTTGTTGTGGTAATAATATATCGCCAACGCTGCTTAATAGCTCGGCGCTTTGGGTAAGCCAACCTATGGTATCAAAAGGGGGAGCCAACGGTATTAGGCCGTCTTTTTCAATCACGTTATGGCTTGGCCTTATGCCATATAAACCACAATAGCTGGCGGGTATTCTAATTGAGCCGCCGGTGTCGGTGCCTAAGCCAATATCAGCTAAGTTTGCAGCAACTGCAGCAGCAGACCCCATACTCGAACCACCGCAAGCATGCCCTTTTAATTTAGGATTTTGCGCAGCGCCATAATGTATATTATTACCCTCTAAGCTATAAGCTAGCTCGTCAGTATGGGTAAAGCCTATAAAGTTACAACCAGCGATCATGAGCTTATTAACCGAGCTTGCCGTATTTTGAGCCGGTTTAGCTGTTTTAAACCAGTGTGGGTTGCCTGCGCTGTTACGCTCGCCCTTTACTGCAAATACATCTTTTACAGCTAAGCGATTGTTTGCAAGCACTCCAGACTGGCTTGTTTGCCACAGGGTAGGACCGTGATTGCAAAATATACCTTTGTTGTTTTTTTTATCACTCATTTGCAGCTCATTATTATAAAACTGACCAAGTACTTACTTATTAAGTTAAGAGTGATTAAAAAGCGGGCTGGTTATTATTATTATTATTATGAATACCAATTTTATTAAATCATGATCATTTTATCGGATTAAATAGCGCACTCACTGCGTCATTTTCTTCGCGTTATAATAGATCACTAATTTAATGCAATTGCTAAAGCTGTGCTTTTTAATCGGTAGTTTTGATTTTATAGTGCTTAGACTAAGCAAGAGGAATGCCATAAATTAAAATCCTGTCCAACTGGTCAGGATTTAGTGGGTTGTATGAGATTTGTAAATGTGGGCTGTAGAAATAGTGAGATTAAAATGAGCTAAAACAAACCAATTTGGTGCGCAGATGCACCAAGTTGGTCTTTATTTATATGGTTTTGAGTGCTAAATAAGGGGCGTTTTACTGATGATTAAACCATTAATATCGGCGTAAACCCAATCGTTAGGTTCAATAGTGGTGCTAAGCATGGTAACAGCTTGGTTTTTATCACCAAAGCCGCGCTTTAAGGTACTACGCGGTGTAGAGCCTAGCGCCATTACAGGTAAGTTCATTGTGGCGAGTATTTCAATATCTCGGCAACAGCCATTTATTATTACGCCTTCCCAGCCATTACTTAAGGCACGCTCAGCCATAATATCGCCTATAAATGCAAAGCGTTTGCTCGCAAAACCGTTTATAACCAATACTTTACCTTCACCATTTTCATGCAATATATCGGCAGCAAAAGAGTTGTCTTCTGGGCAGGTAACGGTAACTACTTTGCCATAAAACGTGGTTTTTTTACCAAAGTGATAAAGGCCGCTGTCTGCTACTTGCACGTTATCGCGATGATCGTCAAACAAATCGGGTGTAGTAAACGATGTCATGGGTTAAGTCTCACTCTGCTCAGGTATTTTAAGACCAATACCTTTTAAAATTATGTGGGCAATTGATTGCGTAATTTGTGCCACATCGGTTTCGTCGTACTCTAATTTGTTCATTACGAGTAAAACCTCAGCCTGAAAGTCGGCGTAATATTGCGTGGTAGACCAAATAGTAAAGAGCAAATGATAGGGGTCAACCTTATCCATTTTATCTGCATCCATCCATGCTTGAAGTACATCAACCTTTTGTTTAACCCAAGGGCGGGTATTGGTTCTAAAGTAGTTTTGTAAATAAGGGGCACCGCGCAGTATTTCACTGGCAAATAAGCGAGATTGCATTGGCTGATTTACGGCGAGTATTACTTTGCTTTTAATATAGTTATAAAGCACGGTAGCTGGATCGTCGTTAATTGTGACGTTATCGAGTCCTAAGTTCCAATTAGCTATTATGCGGTCGATCACAGACTCGTACAGACCATCTTTACTTTTAAAGTAATACAAAATATTAGCTTTTGGCACCTGCGCTTCTTTAGCAACCATGCTCATACTTGCTCCGTCGTAACCTAATTGCGAAAACAATTGCTCGGCGGCATCTAAAATTAGTTTTTGGTTTTTCTCGCGTGTAATTTCTTTTTTATTTGGCTTTATTTGTGTGGTCATTATAGAGTTTGCGTGTTTAACGTATTGATTGATTGTAGCTTTACTGACCAAAAGGTCAATTACTAAAAAGTGTGAATGTTAAAAACAGGCGAGAGGTTTAAGCTATTAACTTTAGGGTCTGTTGATCTTTGCGGATTAAAATTTGTTCAAACTAGGGGCTATTTAATCGCGGTGCGAGATTTGTAACCTAGTGGGCTAAGTAAAAACCGAGCAAAGCTTCCGCGTCCTGCTCACGCCCCTTACCTAGATCCATGTAGGCAACAAAGAGTAAGTAGCCCCTAGGAAGAACCCTTTGGGCAGCGCCTGTTTGGCATTAATGCTACGTTATCGCCCATTAATGGGGAATAACCACACTATATAGGCTCTGCCTTGCCTAAATACCAAACAGACTGCTGCAAATTTAACCTTGAAAGATCAACAGACCCTTATTGTTTAATTAAATAATTACTGTTAGTTTAGTTTCAAATTTACGAGTAGTACTTTTGGATTGGCAAATGGATTTTATAAGCAAAAATAAATATACACTATATGGAGTCGCTGCAATATTACTGTGGAGTTGCTTAGTTGCATTACTACGGGATATTTCTGAGTTGTTTAGCCCCATTGGTGGTGCGGCGGCTATGTATTCTGTCAGTGCGATATTTTTAATTTTGGTTATGGGAGTGCCCAAGTTTAGTGGGTTTTCAAAACGTTACTTGGTAATAGGTACTTTGTTATTTGTAGCGTACGAAATTTGCTTGGCGCTTTCTATTGGTATGGCAAATAGTCGTCATCAGGCAATGGAAATGGCGGTTATTAATTATTTATGGCCCACGCTAACGATACTGCTCTCTATTATTATTGGCCGTAAAAAAGTAAGTTTCTGGGTTTACCCAAGCATGGTCATTGCTTTTTTAGGCGTTGCTTGGTGTATTACGGGCGATCAAGAAATGTCACTCGATACGCTTGTGACTAACTTTGCTGATAATCCTGCTACTTACTTAATGGCATTAGCTGCAGCGTTTATATGGGCTATTTATTGCGTAGTAACGCAAAAGCTGAGTAATGGTAAAAATGCCATTACGTTATTTTTTACTGTTACGGCAATGAGTTTGTGGGCGCAATATAGTTTTAGTAATGAAGCGCCATTAACGTTTTCGCTCAGCTCAAGCATAACGTTGCTATTAGCTGGTGTAGTCGTGGGGAGCGGTTATGCACTGTGGAATCAAGCTATTATTGCCGGTAACTTAATGCTTTTGGGAACGCTTTCGTACTTTACACCGGTGTTTTCTACTATTATTTCGGCGTTGTATTTATCTATTATGCTGAGTGCTTCGTTTTGGCAGGGGGTTGTGCTGGTAACAGTGGGCTCGCTAATTTGTTACTTTGTAACGCGAGAAAAGCCTAAACAACCCCAAATAGCGTCTGCAACATAAGACTAATTTTATTAAAAATAAGCCCTATTATTTTAGGGCTTTTTATTGCGTGCAGATTATTTTGCATTATTTACCTGCGCTAGTAACTCTATAACTTTTTGTTGACCAAATGTTTGTGCAAATTGCTCTGCTGTTTGACCGGCTTTGTTTTGATGCGCGTTGTCGCAATCAAGTGATACGAGTGTTTTAGCGATACTAAATTCACCTCTAAAAATAGCGGCCATTAGCGCTGTGTTGCCACGGTTATCTTCTAGACAGGCATTAGCGCCTAAGTGTAAAAGTGTATTAACCGTGTTTTTATTACCATGGTAAGTAGCAATCATTAACGCGGTGTAGCCTTTATTGTTGTAGCTGTCGATAGGAATACCGGCATCTACAAATTGCTCTATTACAGCTGTGTCGTTTGTGCGTGCTGCGGCAAAGTAATAAGCAAATAAACTATCGTATTGAGTTTTTGCAGAATGTTGGGTTTCAGATTGCGTACTGGGTGTTTGTGTATCTGATGTATTTTGAGCGTAAACGCTACTGGTAAAGCTCAGTAGTAGAGCGACTACAATTAATAAATTACGCATAACAATTGTCTCTTATAAAAGAGGAAGGGGTTTATTCCTTCCTCATGGTTGTGGTTTAAATAGCTATTTAGTTGGGACTAATTGCTTTTAACTAGTTGCTTATAAGTTAGCGGCTAGTTGTTTAACCATTTTAAGGTCGCCGTTTACAGCTTTAGTTAAGCGTGTACCGTACTCGCTATCAGCTTTGTAAAAGTGACTAAGCATTTTGTGTTTAACACTGCTGTTTTGCACTTTGCCTAAATCGCCTGCTAGGTTATTAATTAGGTTTGTACGTTCTTGCTTGCTAAAACCACGATATATAACACCAGCTTGCGCAAAGTTTTGCTGCTTTTTAATCGCGGCTTGTTGTACAAAGCCTTTTAGCTCTGTGTTACTTCTACGTGCAATTGGGTTTTCAGCTACGTTTTCTTGGCTTGGCTGATAGTTCACATTGCTTGTTGTGTTACCAATATTCATTGCGCCGTCTTGGTTGTAGTTAACCACTTCAACTTTTGCACGGTTAATTGGCAATTGCTGGTGGTTAGCACCTAGGCGGTACATTTGTGTATCAGCGTAAGAAAACATACGACCTTGTAATAGTCTGTCTTCTGATGGCTCAATACCTGGAATAATGTTTGCCGGTGCCATTGCTACTTGTTCCGTAGATTGGAAGAAGTTAGTTGGCATACGGTTTAAGGTCATTGTTCCTACTTTAGTTTCTTTAATGTCTAACCACATTTTTGTTGCATCTAACGGGTTGTAATCAAAGTCATCAAGCTGCGACGGATCAAGTGTTTTAATGTACAGATCCCATTTAGGGAAATTGCCTTTACCAATTTCGCTGTAAAGGTCGCGTGTTAAGTGTTGGAAGTCTTGGCTTTGCACTTTAGCTACTTCTTTTGCGTCAAGGTTATCAATACCTTGTTGGCTTACCCAATGAAACTTAACGTATTTAACATCGCCCGATTTGTTAATCATTTTGTATGCATGTACACCCCAACCGTCCATTTTACGAAGACTTGCTGGTGTACCGTAGTCGCTGTAAACCCACGTTAGCATTTGTGTAGAACCTGGTTCATGCGAGAAAAAGTCAAATACACGGTTAGGATCTTGAATGTTATCAACCGGAGATGGTTTTAAAGAGTGAACCATATCTGGAAATTTAATCGCATCGCGAATAAAGAACACCGGTAAGTTGTTACCTACTAAATCCCAGTTACCTTGGTCTGTGTAAAACTTAGTTGCAAAGCCACGTGGGTCACGCAGTGTTTCTGGGCTGCCTTTTGAGTGAATTACTGATGAAAAACGAACAAATACGTCTGTTTCTTTACCAGCTTGTGTAAACGGTGCTGCAATTGTTAAATCATCTAGCTCTTTTGATGCTACAAACACACCGTGTGCGCCAGTACCACGAGCATGCACAACACGCTCAGGAATACGCTCACGTGCAAAGCGTTGCAGTTTTTGAATTAGTTGCACGTCTTCTAGTAATACACTGCCACGTTCGCCAGCAGTAATTGAATTTTGGTTGTCGCCAACAGCTGCGCCGTTATCTTTAGTAAGAGTTGTTGCTGCGCTTGCCGGTAATGCCATTGCAAGTGCCAGTGCAGTTAGTGTTAATTTTGTTTTGTTTATTTGAGTATTCATTGTCGACCTCATCTATTTAAAAGTGCCGGCAGTGGTGCAGGCTGTTAATCTGTTAACGATAGTATTAACTTTATTAACTTCGGTAAAACTGATTAATTAGATTGATGTGATTTGTAAAACAGATGAAATGAATTTGCAGATACACTTTTTACATTAATGTAATTTTTTTACTACGACCTTAGTCGCAATATGCTTTTATAAAATTTATTAAATACAAAGGTTTTTAGTTTTATCTGGCGGTATTTTCACCAAGCTGGTGCGTTTTATACTTACAGTGTGTTGACATATTCGCGCAATAAAGGGAATATGCTCAATCAGTGAGCTTATGCTCATTGGTGAGTTGCACTAAAAAGTTGCACAATATTAATCGCGCTTAACTCGTTATATTTAAATTAGCTAAACCAAACAGTGTTAATAAGGTGACAAGATGAATACTAATATTGAGCTAGTGATATTTGATTGTGATGGCGTTGTTATTGATAGCGAAATTTTAAGCGCACAAGTACTCATTAATATGCTTGTTGAAAAAGGCGTTGAGATTGACCGCGCTTATGTACAGCAACACTTTTTAGGCTGCAACTTTAAAACAGTAAGCCAAAAAATAGCGGATGCATTTAATGTCACTCTTCCTGAAAGCTTTGAAGGTGACTACCGCGAGGCACTATTAAACGAATTTGAAACCGGACTAACCACGACTGACGGTATAAAAGACGTACTTAACAATTTAGCTGTGCCTATTTGTATTGCTACTAGCAGCAGCCCAGCACGCACCGCAAAAGCGTTGAGCGTAGTGAGTTTAAGTAAGTACTTTAGCGATACGGTTTTTACCAGCAGCGAAGTTAAGCGTGGTAAACCGGCGCCTGATTTATTTTTACATGCAGCTAAGCAAATGGGTGTAAAGCCAGAGAATTGCTTAGTAATTGAAGACAGTAAAGCCGGCGTAAATGCAGGGATTGACGCCAATATGCAAGTACTGCATTACAGCGGTGGGCAACATATGCAAGGCTCTGTTAATCATGTACACAGTGCTTACCCAAATGTTGATCGTTTACCGCATTGGCAAGATTTTTTTAGTGCATACCCTGCACTTAAAAAGCAGTAAACACGCAGCTTTTTAAATAAACAAAGTTTTAAACGCGATTTGCTCGCCTTACACACTGACAGGCAAGCAAACGCAAAATATAAATGTAGATGGTTTTGCTTTACTAAAAATAAAAAAAAACATGGCAAAACATCATGCGTTTATAAGCCAAATTATAAAAGGCAAAGTATTTAGGTTCTATACCAATCTGCTTGAATATGGGGTTTATTTAACGATAAGAAAATTGCACTGTAACTAGGCAAAAATTTTTATATCTAGTTGTTCTAAATATAAAATTTTTAACGACGTTATGGGGTAATTTAACTCGTTAAATTATTCAAATAGTTATGCAGATTGGTATCAAATGCTTTGCTGTTAACAATAGGAAATACCATGGCAACGAGTCCACACACACAAACATTTAAAGATGTAAACGAAGAGCAACTTCCTGTTGCTAATAATAAGCTTCACGGCTGGAAGCATTTTGCAGGGCTATACGCTGGCGAACATGTTGCGGCTACTGAATTTGTTATTGGTGCAACGTTTGTTGCATTAGGCGCTTCAACCATCGACATTCTACTTGGTTTATTAATAGGTAACCTGTTAGCAATGTGTTCTTGGTGGCTAATTACTGCACCCATTGCAGTAGAAACCCGCTTAAGTTTATATAACTACTTAAACAAAATTGCTGGTAACTCAATGACCAAGCTCTATAACTGGGCTAACGTGGTTATTTTTAGTGTTATATCGGCCGCGATGATCACGGTATCCTCCACCGCCGTGCGGTTTTTGTTTGATATACCTGCGCAACTTGATTGGTATCCAAATAGCTTTTGGTTTGTAGCCATTGTTTTAGCTGTTGGCTCCATTGTTGTATTTGTTGCGATGTATGGCTTTTCTACGGTTGCTGACTTTTCAAAGCTGTGTGCGCCGTGGTTATTTGTTATATTTATTGCAGGCTCGTTCGCGTTATTCCCTGAGCTTTCAAATCACGTATTAGGTTCTACCTCTTTAAGTAGCTTTAGCGACTTTATGACCATAGGCGACTCCTCCATATGGACAGGCACCAACGCCGATGGTGAAAAGGGCATTGGCCTATTAGAAGTGATTGGCTTTGCATGGGCTGCTAACTCAATTACTCACTTTGGTTTAATCGACATGGCTATTTTTAGATTTGCTAAACGCAAAAGCTATGGCTTGTTTTCTGGTGTGGGTATGTTTTTTGGTCATTACTTAGCGTGGATCTCTGCCGGTATTATGGGCGCAGGTGTTGCGGTATTACTTAAAACAACTATTTCATCACTTGATCCGGGCGATGTTGCATACCATGCATTAGGTTGGACTGGCTTTGTTATTGTAATTATTGCTGGTTGGACTACAGCTAACGCAAACCTTTATCGTGCAGGCCTTGCAGCACAATCTATATTTGTTAATCAATCACGTGAACGCACAACCGCTATTGTAGGTGTTGTAACTGTGATTATTGCGTGTTTCCCGTTTGTATTTTCACAAATGCTTCCGCTACTTACTTACGCAGGCTTATTAGTTGTACCAGTAGGCGGCATTGTGTTTGCTGAGCATGTGTTATTTCCTAAAATTGGCCTAACACGTTACTGGGCTAAATATAAAAATATTACCCGCAGCGTACCGGCTATAGCATCTTGGGCGTTAGCACTTGTGTTTGGCTTTGGCTTAAACGCAATTGATGTAATGTCGTTTTACTACTTGTTTATTCCTACATGGATTTTCACCATTGTTGTTTACACGCTTTTAGCTAAAAAATACGGCGCTGGTGACGATTACACACAAGAAATTGCAGCAGAAAAGCAAGAGCAACGTGATATTAAAGAATATCAAGCAGCTGAGGCTAAAGACATTCCAAAGCCTGTAATTGACAGCTCTGTATTTACAAAAGTACTTAACGCGGTTTCTACGGTTTCACTGGTTATTATTTTTATATTTGCAAGCCAAGTGATGTTTTTCAGTGAAACTATGAGTATGTACAGCGCTAATAAATCGCAATTCGAAATAGCCTGTTTTATTTGTACTGTTATTTATTTTGTTACTGCGTACTGGTCGTTAAAGCGCCATAAAGTACTCAATACAGCATCGTAATTACTTATCGTAATACAGTATCGTAATTTATATTTTATTTTTGTTTAGTAAGGTCGCACCATGACGCAACATCAACACACTGACGCTCTAGTTACAGGGCTAAACCAACAAAGCTTGGCTCAATTACCAAGCCATGTTGATACACCAACCTACGACCGTAGCGCAGTTAAAGCCGGTATTGTACATATTGGTGTGGGCGGTTTTCATCGTGCTCACCAAGCAGTGTATGTTAACGAGCTTTTAAAAACTCCGGGCTCTGAGCAATGGGGTATATGTGGTGTTGGCCTTTTAGAGGGTAACCGTGGTCTGCGTGATATTTTAAAGCAGCAAGATTACCTTTACACGCTTACTGTTAGACACCCAGACGGTACAATAGATAACAAAGTAATTGGCTCAATGATCGACTTTTTGTTTGCTCCAGAGGACAAACAAGCGGTAATTAATAAGCTAGCGCACAGCGATACTAAAATTGTGTCGCTTACTATTACTGAAGGCGGTTACAACTTTAACCCTGCAACGGGCGAGTTTGATTACAGTAATCCAGATATTATTAACGACATTAATAACCCAAACGACCCAATTACAGCGTTTGGTTACATTACTGCTGCGTTAAAACTTCGTAAAGAGCAAGGCCTAGGCGCGTTTACAGTACAGTCGTGCGATAACATTCAGCACAACGGTAACGTAACACGCAAAATGCTTTTAGCCTTTGCTACAGAGCAAGACAAAGACCTAAGTGAGTGGATTGAGCAAAACGTATCGTTTCCAAATGCGATGGTTGACCGTATTACACCGGTATCTAAAAAGAGTGATATTGATTACGTGGTTGATGCATATGGTGTTAGCGACGAGTGGCCAATTACCTGTGAGTCGTTTACACAATGGGTAATAGAGGACACATTTAGTGACTCTCGTCCAAATTGGGATGTTGTTGGTGCTCAGTTTGTTACTGATGTAACGCCTTATGAGACCATGAAAATACGTTTACTTAATGCAGGTCATTCTGTACTTGGTTTATTAGGTTCAATCCATGGCTATGGCACTATTGATGAAACGGTATCAGATGAATTATTTGCCACATACCTACGTGCTTTTATGGATAAAGAAGTAACGCCAAATCTTGAACCACTTGAAGGCATTGACCTTGAAAGCTACAAAGATACGTTAATAGAGCGTTTTGCTAATCCTAATATTAAAGACAGCCTAGCGCGTATCTGTAGTGAAAGCTCAGCTAAATTGCCTAAGTTTTTAATTGCCACAATTAACGAAAACCTAGTACAAGGTCGAGATGTATCACTGGCAACGCTTGTTATTGCTACTTGGTGTTTATACAGCGATAAAGGTTTAAGTGAAAACGGCGAGCAACTTGAAATTCAAGATGCGATGCACAAAGAGCTTAATTCTTACGCGCAAGAGACTCAAACTAGCCCGATTGCATTTTTAAAGTTAACGAGCTTGTTTGGTAAACTTGAGCATAACGAAACGTTTACTGCTGAGTATAAAAAGTCGGTTGCTGCGCTGTATGCACCTAATAGTAAAATTAAAGCCATTATGCAGGCTGTACTTGATCAAAAGAGTAACTAATTATGAGCATTTTAATTAATCATAAATCAGGCGAAAACGTAAGTGTTAGCTGCTTTGGCGAAGTGCTGTGGGATTGTTTTGATTCAGGTAAACGCTTAGGTGGCGCGCCACTTAATATGTGTGTGCGTATTAACTCACTAGGCATTAAAGCCGACATGATCAGCGCTGTTGGTAACGACGAGTTAGGCGCTGAGTTACTAGGCGAAATTACTAGCAAAGGCGTAAGCTGCGAATACATTGCTATTAATAGTGACAAAAAAACTAGCACGGTTGAGGTAACGCTCGCCAGTGGTGGCTCTGCAAGTTATGAAATAGTGGCAGATACTGCGTGGGATAATATAGCGCTTACCGATGAGTTACTTAGTAAAGTTAAAAGTAGCGATGTATTTGTATTTGGCAGCCTAATTGGGCGAAGCGAAGCGTCTTTAGCAACATTAAATCAACTCGTTGATGTAGCAAACTTTAAAGTATTTGACGTAAATCTACGTGCACCGCATTACAAGCTAGAAACACTTGTAGATTTAATGAATAAAGCAGACTTTATTAAGTTAAACGATGAAGAGCTATACGAAATTGCAAAAGCGATGGGTTGTAAGTTTCATTCGCTTGAACAAAATTTAGCGTTTATAGCACAGCAAACAAATACCGATTACTTATGTGTAACCAAAGGTAGCCACGGTGCTTTATTAACAATCAAGGGCGAGAATTTTTATAATTCAGGTTATTTAATTAGTGTAATTGACACTGTTGGCGCAGGCGATTCGTTTTTAGGTTCGTTAATTTATCAGCTTTGTAGCAACGACGACGCGCAATATGCCGTTGACTTTGCATGTGCCGTTGGAGCAATGGTCGCCGAAAGTTCTGGTGCAACACCTACTTTAACGCATCAACAAATTAGTGAGTTTATGAACCCACTTTAAAAAAACATTGTGTGTGAAAGCGGTTATACGTAAAAGTTTAACCGCTTTTTTTGTGCCTAAAATAAGACATAGGCGATAAGTGAGTGTTAAGTGCGCAGGTTGCATAAATAGTGGCTTATATCGATTATTGTATTAGCTAAACGTCTTATTGTTTGAGGGTTAAAGCTTTGTTATCGTTCGTCGATTATTCACGGATTGAAAAGGCGGGGCGACACACAATGCGCTCTATAACTAAAATACAAAAAGAGAAACGTGCTTTATGATCATCTTTTTTATCTGCCTCACTATTTTAATACTGGGCTATAAGTTTTACAGCCCATTTGTTGAAAAACAAGCCGGTTTGGATTCAACTGCTGACACACCACAAAAACGCTTTAGCGAAGGTGTTGATTACGTAGCTATTCACCCTGTAAGAGCATTTTTAATTCAGTTTTTAAACATTGCTGGCGTAGGCCCAATATTTGGCCCGATTTTAGGTGCTTTATACGGACCCGTTGCACTAGTATGGATTGTACTTGGTAATGTTTTAGGTGGCGCTGTACACGACTTCTTCTCAGGTGTAATGAGTATAAAAGAAGACGGTAAAAGCCTACCAGAAATCGCAGGCCATTATTATAACGTCGTATTTAAAGGCTTTATGCTTGTATTTACTGCCATGCTACTGTTTTTTGTAGGTGTAGTATTTATTATGAGCCCTGCAGGTTTGCTAAGTAACCTTGATTTTTTTGAAGGTACAATACTGGCAAATAACACCTTTTGGGTACTTGCTATTTTAGCGTATTACTTTTTAGCGACCTTGCTACCAATTGATAAAATTATCACTAAGTTTTACCCAATTTTTGGTGCGCTAATGATTGTAATGACGGTGGCAATTGCTATTTCATTACTTATTAATGCGCCGCACTTACCGGTACCAAGTGACTTTTTAGCTTACTTTGAAGCTGACCACGCACATGACTTTTTAGAGCCAAACCCAGATGGATTACCAACATGGCCACTGTTATTTATAACAATTACCTGTGGTGCTATTAGTGGTTTTCACTCTACTCAAGCGCCTATTATTGCGCGTTGTTTAACTAACGAAAAATACGTACGTCCAGTTTATTACGGCGCTATGATGTGTGAAGGTATTGTAGGTTGTGTATGGGCACTTGCTGGTATTGCAGCGTTCCCAGATGGTTACGCGGGCTTAAAAGCATTGCTTGACCAAGGTGGTCCAGGCTTAGTTGTTAACCATGTAGCTAACAGTTACTTAGGCGTATTTGGCGGTATAATGGCAATTATTGCAGTAGCCGTATTCCCAATTACTTCTGGTGATACAGCGTTCCGCTCACTACGTTTAACTGTTGTTGATGCGTTTAATATTCCACAAAGTTTACGTAATCGCTTATTAGTGGCGGTGCCTATACTTGCTATAGCGTACTTTATGACGAAGCTCGATTTCTCATTAATTTGGCGCTACTTTGCATTTTCAAACATGCTGCTTTCTACAAGCGTATTATGGCTTGCTACTAAGTACTTGTTTGACCGTGGTACATTCCATTGGATTGCCAGTGTTCCTGCTGTTATAGCAACAGCGGTAACGGTTTCTTATATTGGCACTGCAGCAATTGGTCTTAACTTATCAAGCGATTTAGGTAAACCTATTGGCGCTGTAGTAACAGTGATTGGCTTAATTGTTTTAGCAATTGTGCATTCTAAGCATAAAGTTAAACCAACAGCGGTTTAATAATAATCACATAAGTTATTTCAAGCATTAAAAAAGCGAGCTATTGATAATCAATAGCTCGCTTTTTTTGTGTACTAAATTTAGGTATTACTGAGTTGCAAGTTCAAAGTAACTATTATCGTCGAGCGTTTTGCTTATCATCATAGCGCCCTCAAGCAGGCTTACTGTTTGAATAGCTGCTTGAGCGGGGTTAGGCTCACCATTAGCTAAGTGTGCAGCGCTAAGCCATGTTAGGTTTTGATTAAAAAAGCGCTTTACTTCAAGGCGTACTTTATCTGGAAGGCTATCGCTTTCGGCTCCTAGCAACCCGCATAAACACATTTTTTTATCGGTTACTAATGCACGTCTAAAAAGCTGAGTGTACACATCAATAGGATTTTTACCGCTTGCTTTAAGTTCGTTTGGCTCGCCTAACGCTGCTAAAAAAGAATTAGTATATTGATGAGCAAGCTCTGCACCTAAATCGGCCTTAGTCGGAAAGTGATAGTGCACACTGGCGCTTTTAATGCCGACTTCGCTGGCGAGCTCTCTAAAACTAAAATTACTGTACCCGCCAAGTCGCACCTTGTTTTCAGCGGCTTTTAATAAAGCTTCTTTTTTACTCATTTTTAATATTTCCTATCTGCAGTAATACCAGTTTTATTAAAAACATGATCATTGTATCGCATTAAATAACACACTAACTGCGTTAAAAATTATTCATACAGAACAACTGCATGTCATGATTTTCGCCTTGTTATTGCGCTATTTTCTTAGCGTAATAATGGATCACTTATTTAATGCAAATGGTACAACAAAATTATCGACCAGTAGGTAGTTATTTACAAGCGTTTTTACTATTAAGCAACCCCCTAATTTTATTATGAATTAAGTTAAATCCCATAAATCAGAAAAATTTAAACGTTGACTTAAATTTAGTTTAACATGATAAATTACCTATCAGTAGGTAGTCCGCGCCGTTAATCCACTTCTAAACAATAAAGATAGAGATTGCTATGAAAATTTATGATGTAGCAAACTTTCCAAATCCACTTCGTGTTCGTATCGCTTTAGCTGAAAAAAATGCCACTTCAAATGTTGATTTTGTACCTGTTGATTTATTAAATGGTGAACACAGAACAAAAGCCTTTTTAGCTAAAAACCCATTAGCAGGTGTACCCGTATTAGAGCTAGATGACGGCACGTTTATATCAGAAAGTACCGCTATTACTGAGTATATTGATACCGCATTTGAAGGCCCATCTTTAATGGGTGAAACCGCAAAAGAGCGTGCAGTAATTAACATGATGCAAAAGCGTGCAGAATCTATGGTGCTTGACGCTGTGGCAACTTACTTTCATCATGCAACTGATGGCTTAGGACCTGAGCTTGAAACATATCAAAATGTGGCTTGGGGTGAAAAACAAGGCGAAAAAGCGCGCCAAGGGTTTAGCTATTTTAATGATGTACTAGCGCAATCGGCGTTTGTTGGCGGCGAGCAGTTTAGTATTGCTGATATTACATTGTATGCTGGGCTGGTATTTGCTGGATTTGCACAAATAGCAATCCCGAATGAGTTAACCCATTTAGTTGCATGGCAAGAAAAAGTAGCAAAACGCCCAAGTGTTGCGGCTTAATTAGGTTATTAGTTTAAAATTTAAGTGAAGTTACGCTTAGGAGCCAAATATGAAAATAGCTGCCGATTTTAGTAAACGAGTTGTGGTACATAGCGAATCGCTCCCGTGGGTTGCATCGCCGATGGCGGGCGTTGATAGGCGAGCGCTCGATAGAGTGGGCGACGAAGTTGCTCGCGCAACGACCATTGTTCGTTATGCACCTGGCAGTGAGTTTTCGCCGCATGTACATACAGGCGGTGAAGAGTTTGTTGTGCTTGAAGGGGTATTTCAAGATGAGCATGGTGACTTTGCGGCAGGTTCTTATATCCGTAATCCACCGCAATCAAAGCATAAGCCGGGGTCTGAAAATGGCTGCGTTATATTTGTAAAGTTATGGCAGTTTCAACCAGATGACCGAACGCACGTGCGTTTGCAAACAAACTTGATGCAAAGTACGGTGCATCCTAGTTTTAAAAATGTTGCCGTAACCCCTTTATACAAAGACGACTTTGAAGAGGTCAGCTTGTTGCACTTTAAGCCCAACGCCTGCATGGTTATAAGCGCAAAAGGTGGAGCTGAGTTGCTAGTACTTGAAGGCTCATTTGATGAGCAAGCCGATACCCTTGTAAAAAAAAGTTGGTTAAGAGTGCCTGTTAATAGCTCCGTTAACGTTAAAGCGGGAAGTAATGGTGCAAAAGTATGGCTTAAAACGGGTCATTTAACTGATGTAGAAAACCAGATATCTCGCGTACAAAATGCGTGATTGAGTCGTTTATTTGAGATTATTTATTAATTTAGTTCAGGACTAATTAATTTTAGAAGGTGTACTTTTACCACTCAGCCTATTTAAGGAGAGCAGTAATGGTACACACAACACATGGTTTATCTATTGGTCTTGAACGAGCAGGAAGAGAGTTTTTTTTAAAACTTAAAGCCGTTGGTACGCTTACTCACGACGACTACAAAATAATTACCCCAATGATAAACTCAGCTCTTGGCGAAGTTAAGCACCCAGTGGTGAATGCATTAATAGACGGTAGTGAACTTGAAGGTTGGGAGCTACGCGCAGCCTGGGATGACTTAAAGTTAGGTGTTAAACACTCTAAAGAATTTAAAAAAGTAGCTATATACGGTAATAAAGAGTGGCAAGCTCGAATGGCAAAAATAGGTAACTGGTTTATATCGGGTGAGGTTCAATACTTTGAAAATGCTACCGCTGCCATAGATTGGTTAGACGAATAATAAATCCCTTCTTTCAAAAAATAGCGCTTACAAAGCGCTATTTCAACTCTCAAATAAAGGACTTATAGCGAACGTTTAATAGTTTTCGCTTATTGTTAAGTATCAATCTTATCAAAATACGTTACTAAGCTATCAATAAATGAACGAAGTGCAAGAGACTGATGTTTCCTGGAGCGGTAAATACCGTATATGCTCAAAGTTTGTGGTTTAAGGTGTGGTAGTAAATGTATTAACTTTCCATTATTTATATATTTCTGCGCAGCAAACTTAGGTTGTAGAGTTATTCCTTGATTATTAAGAGCAGCTTTTAACAGTAAGCTCGAATCATTAGCACTGAAGTTACCAGCAATCGCTACAGATACGGGTTTTTCAGGGTGTGAAAAATGCCACATACTTTTTTCAAACCGTGAATAGTTTAAACAGTTATGGCGACTCAAATCATCCGTAGTTATAGGCTTAGAGTTTTTTTCTAAATATTCTGGGCTTGCACATAATACTGAATGGCATTTCCCAAGTGGGCGAGCAATTATATTAGGATCTAAGTCATTGGTAATTCTAATTGCTAAATCTATTCGCTCTTCTACCAAATTTGTAACGTGATTACTAATTTGTACATCAATACTGACTTCGGGATGAGCGTGTAAGAATTGTTGCAACATATCTGGTAGTACATCATGTGCTAAAAAAGGCGAGCACGACAACCTAATTTGCCCGTTTAATCTGTTATTACTTTCTATTGGCGCACTGATGTTTTGGGCGATGGCAATGAGCTCTCGGCTATGATTAAGTACTTTTTCACCCTCTGACGTGAGTGTTATTTTTCTTGTTGACCGATGGAGTAGTTGGGTATTTGCCCACTTTTCCATTTGATTCAAATACCGTGTAACCATAGATCTAGACATATCTAAAGCACGGGCAGCACCGGCTAGACTTTTCTGCTCTACAATTTTTATAAATACATCAGCTGCAATAATTCTATCCATTCACTTTGCCTATATGTTCGATTTATGCAACAGATAGTTGCATTCTGCCTAGTTTTTCATTCTTAAATTGCAACATACAATAGCCTCATCTTAACGAAATAACAAACAGGCTACTGAGAATGAAAAAAGTTAAACACGTATTAGCAGCAACAGCTTTATTAGCAAGCACATTAATGCAACCGGTATTAGCGCAAAGTGAATTAGATGTTGATGTATATAACCCACAAGACAAAAGTATTTTTGCTGTTTCATCAAGCATTATAAGTGGTGATAACGAAGTGTTATTAGTGGATGCCCAATTTCAGCGTAATGATGCACAAGCATTGGTTGAAAAAATAAAAGCGAGCGGTAAAACATTAACAGCTGTTTATATTAGTCACAGCGACCCTGATTTTTACTTTGGTTTAGATGTAATTAAAGCTGCTTTTCCAAAAGCAAAGTTATTAGCGACTAAATCAACAGTAGAGAATATTAAACGCTCAATGCAAGGAAAGTTAAATTATTGGGGGCCTATTTTAAAGAGCAATGCACCTAAAGAACTTATTTTGCCAGAAGTAATGCTATCAAATAGCCTAACTATAGATGGGAAAGAAATTATTATTAAAAATTTACAGCATGATCCAAAGCATACTTACCTTTGGATCCCTTCTATAAAAACAGTGCTGGGTGGGGTTGTAGTATTTGATCAAATGCATGTGTGGTTGGCCGATTCGAGCACTGCTGCAGAGCGTCAAACTTGGCAGTCAACATTAGATAACATCGAGAATTTAAAACCACAGACTGTTATTCCAGGTCATTTTTTACAGGGCAGTAAACAAGACCTTTCTGGTGTGTCATTCATGAAAGGATACTTAAATAAAGCGGATAGCGCTGCAAAAAATGCAAAAAACTCAACTGAATTTGTAGAGATAATGACTCAAGCTTACCCTGATTTAGGTGCAAGAAGCATCTTAGAGTTGGGCTCAAAAGTGGTTATGGGTGAGATGCAATGGCACTAAGTGCCCTTGCGTTAAGCAATTATTTAGATAGGAAATATTAATGAAAAACGTAACGTTACATATAATTGTTGACCCTTTATGTGGTTGGACTTACGGCAGCGTGCCCTTGATCACCGCTGCTGAAAATATTGATGGTTTAATTGTAAAAGTACACAGTGGAGGTATGCTAACAGGTGATAATGTCAAACCTGTGACTCCTGCATGGCGTGAATTTGCACTTAAAAACGATAGTGTCATAGCGAAGAAAACCGGTCAGGTATTTGGTAGTAACTATACTGATGGGCTTTTAAAAACCAACGATATTATACTTAACTCGGCTCCGGCTATTACCGCTATATTGGCAGCGCAAGAGCTTGGTATATCAGGTGGGGAAATGCTTAATAGTATTCAACATGCTTATTATGCTCAGGGTAAAAACATTATGCAGCTGCATGTACTGACTGATATTGCATTGGAGCTGGGTTTAAACAAGGCCTTATTTGAAACCCACTTTAATGCGCTAGAAGGCGATGCAACAGATCAACATATAGCACAAAGCCGAGGCTTATTGCACAATATTCATGGGCAAGGTTTTCCTAGTGCAGCATTTGAATTTAACACAGGTAAGTGGCAAAAAGCCGATATAGCCCATTATTATGGAAAAACTGAGCAGTGGGTTACCTACTTACAGCAATCAGTTGCGCTAGTATAGTGTGATGAAATTTCTAAATAATAAAGCTGTTTATATTACAGCTTTATTGAGCTTCCTTTTTATAGTGCAAGGGTGTGCAAAAATGAACAACATAGACATAATTAAAAGTACGTATGAAGGCAAAACATCACAAGAGAATGGGCAAAATTTAGTTGCTCATGCAAGTGATACTATTACTTGGAAAGAGGCTGACGGTTTTGCTTATGCTGGTACATACCATGGTATGAATGACATTACTGAACATGTTTTTCAAAAGCTTGCAAGCGAGTGGTATAACTACACGTTTACGCCACAAAACTACTTATCCCAAGATGATACTGTTGTAGTGTATGGCACGTACTCTGGTACTTATATTAAAACGGGTAAAAAAATGCAAGCTAGGGTCGCGCATATTTGGCAGCTTAAAAATAAAAAAATAACGCACTTTGAACAAATAGTGGATAGTAAAATGGTATTTGATGCTATGCAGTAACAACGCGTTACTGCATATATTTGAACTTAAAAAACATTAGGTCTATTAAAGTACATCAGCCAGCACAGGTAATGCCGGAAATGCCCCTTTAGCTAAACACGCTTTAGAGCCACATTTAAGAGCAAAGTGCAGGGCGCCTTTTACGCTCGCTTTATCATTTAGTTTATCTGCTAGTGGTAAATCACTTCCTAAGTTATTTAAGTAGTATAAAACCCCCGCTATAAATGCATCACCTGCGCTTGTTGTATCTACGGCGTTTATTTTTGGTGCCGATTCGTTAAGTGTAAATGCGCTGTGGTAAACCGTGGCAGGCTCTGGCCCATCGGTTAAAAACACCAGTTTAACTCCGGTATTTAATAGCATTTGAATGTAATCATCGCTCGTTGTATCGCTATGCTGGGCTAAAAAATTAAGTTCATCACGCGAGAGTTTTACTATGTCACAATAGGTGTAACAGGCTTTTACATTGCTTGCTATATCGTTTGTGTTTTCCCACAAGCTGTAGCGTAAATTTACATCAAAACTGACGAGCTTATTATTCGCTTTTGCAAGTTCTAGCGCTTTAACCGTTGTGTTGGCAATTGCTGATTCGGTTAATGTGTTTGAACAAAAGTGTAGTGTGCTTATTTCTTGCCAATTTATATGCGCTAAATGCGCCTGGGTTAATAGTACATCGGCTGTATTATGGCGATAAAAGCCAAAACTACGCTCGCCGGTTTCATCAAGGCTTACTATAACCATGGCGGTTTGTGAGCCTGCAATGGTAAATAAATAGTCTGTATTTACATTGTATTGCGCTAATGCATTACTTAATTGATTGGCAAAATGATCGTCCCCTTTACCACCACAAAATGCAGCCTCTGCGCCGAGTTTTGCGTAGCCAACAGCTACATTGGCAGGCGCGCCACCTGGTATAGGTAAATAGGCTGAGTTATTAGCATCTTGTGGCAGCATATCAATTAATAGCTCGCCTAAGCACAGGAGTTTAGTCATTTGGAATATCCTAAAAAGCCTAGCAAGGCTAGGCTAAAAAACGTGAAGGGTGTTATTTATTCATACTTTAAAAGGCGCTACAGTGACTACTCACCGCAGCGCAATACACACATTTAGTTAAAAGCGTATTTTAAAGTTACCGACGTTGTGCGGCCGTTAATAGTACGGGCACGAATAATGTTATTTTCAGGTACTGAACCTTCTTCTGCTTCTGTAATACCTACTGTATCGAAGAGGTTATTCACATTAAGCGCAATATTAAGGTTTTCAGATAAGTCATAGCTTACAAAGCCATTTACCTGTGTGTAGCCGTCAAATTGTAGATCGTTATTATCTTGAGCGTATGCATCGGTAGTACCAATGAAACTTACCCCTGCAGCGCCTTTTTCATAGTTGTAACGTGCCATTAATGAGTAAATTAAATCGGCTTGACGACGTGGCGTATTACCTACAACATCTGGGTTAAGCGCATCTTTTGCTATTTCTGCATCGGTCCAGGTTAAATTACCGCGAAAATCCCATGCATCAATAAAGTAAGTAGATTCTATTTCAATCCCTTTTGCTTCGTATTCACGGTCAAAAAACGTTTGTGATGTTGCTTCAAAATTTTGCTCTTCAGTTTCGGCAAAAAACGCAGTAGCAAACACTGATAATGAATCAAAGCGCTTTTTAACACCAAACTCAAACTGGTTTACTTCATCAACAGCGTCTTCTTTTGCAACAGAGCCGTCGGCGCGTACTTTACCAAATAAAAGACGGTCAGCATTTGCACGCCCACCTTTACTAATACGTGCAAACGTAGCAAGGCTTGGATCAATTTGATAATTAGCACCAATTGAATAAGAAGAATAGTTCCAGTCGTAGTTTACTGGACTTGCGTTTGCTGTATCAATTCCAGCAACGTTTTGCTCAGGGATTGATATTTCACCGTCGCGGTTCATATCTACAGTTGATGTTACGGCACCTGCATAGTTACCGCGAGCTTCGCCACTGTCGTAACGGGCACTTGCATCAATGCTTACGTCGCCTAATTTAGTAGAGAATGCAACGTATGGTGCACGGGTGTCGTACTCTGTGTCGTAATCACGTTGGCAACAGTTTCCCCAGTAAGGTGTGCCATACGCATATAAACCATTTTCTGAAAATTCAGTACCGTCAGCTGCAGTAACATTTAATAATGCTGCATTGTCGCCTTTAAGCTCCATAAGGTATGAATTCCATAACCACGACATAGCAATGTTTTGAGTTGACGCGTAATAACCAAAGGTAATGCTGGTGTCATCATCAAACGATTTAGTTAGTTTAAAGTCGTTAACTAATGAATCGAAGTCGTTCATTGTTACGTCAAACGTATGAATTCGCATAGCGAGGTCGTCGTTAAATGCAGCGCCCGTGTTTGCGTTACTGAGTGTTGCTCCTACACCACCAATGCTCTGTGCAATAGATGATGCGCTGCCAACCTCTGCAGGAATAAGCGAGTTAAAGTTGCCGCTTATTGATGATTTACGAAAACGGTTTTCGATACGCCAATCGTTATCTAAATCAAATACAGCTTCAAAACCAACAGAGTCAACTTTTGGATTCATACCATCGCGGATATCGCCGCTGCTGATTTGGTTTTCACCATTTAAACGTACTGTTTTAGTAAATAACGCTGAGTGAGGTGTGTCTGATTGCGCATCAAAGCCAGCAATAGAGTCACCATTTGAGTACATTGGCATAGGAAGGTAGCCAACACTCTTATCGTCTAAGTGTTTGTAATAAAGGCGCACGTAACCGTTGTCGAAATCTTTTGTAAGGTTAGCTTTTATTTGGCCACCTTTATTAGACGTGTAACCTGTTTCGCGCGGGCCTTCGCCTTGTCTAACAAAGCCACCAACATGAAAACGCACGCTATCGGTTAAATAAGTGCCGTATTCAAAGTCTGTACGAACGCTGTCGTAATCTAAGCCAAGTGTTGTAGATACACTGCCAGATTCGTTTTCGCCATTTTTAGAGATAAAGTTAATAATGCCACCAGGTGCATTACTTGCTGCAGTAGATGCTGAGCCACCACGAATCGATTCGATAGTTTGCACAGTGTTATCTAATCGCATAAAAATATCTGAATTACCAAAAGCGATATCACCGTATTGCAGTACAGGTAAACCATCTTCTTGTAATTGTAAAAATTTTGCACCGCCCGAAGCAACTGGCAGGCCACGAACAGCAATATTTGCATTACCTTCGCCACCTGTCGATTCTGCACGAATACCAGGGATGATTCTAAAAGCCTCGGCTGTTGAGCGAGGAGTAGACACCTGAACTTGTTCAAGTGATACGCTACTAACTGATACGCTTGAAGCCATGATTGTTGTTCGGCGTGGTACGCCGGTTACAACTATTGTTTCAAGACCTTTGTTTTGTGATGCTTCAGGTGTTGCTTGGTCTGTTTCTTGTGCGTTAAGGCCTTGACTTACGGCAAGTGCTAAAGCGCTGATTAAATATAAAGGTGTATTGTGTGTAGTCATGTGAACGCCTCGTTGTGTTAAACCCAGTAGGATTTGTTATTTTCACTTAATCGATTAAGTAAAAATAACAAATATTTTACAATAAGCAAATTATTTTGTGTTTAATTTGCTCTTTTATTATTCATATATTGATTTTAAAAGTGTTTTTTATTGTATTGAGATACAAATTTATTAAGCTGTTGGGTTATTTTCTTGTAAAGCACTCATTGATGGGTCGCGTAAATAATTGAACAACATAGCTACAAATAAAATCACGGCAAACCCTGTTGCTAAGTAAAAGCCATAGCGCACATGGCCAAAGTAATCGCTGATCATACCCATAAATAAAGGAGCTAAAGCAGCCGATAATGCGGTAAAAAATAATATAACGCCGGCTACGGCTCCATGGCGCTCAGCAGGAAAACACGATATACCTTTAGAGTTTAAAGTTGGGTAAACCATAGACATAAATAAACCTGAAAGAGGTAGTAACCCTACAGCCCAGTCAACGCCACCAATAAGTGTACCCACATAACAAAGCGCAATACCTAAGCTTAAATAAGCCATAACACCTTGCCAGCTATAACGGTTTAGTAACCATACGGCAATAAAACGACCTGCAGCACGTAGTATAAAAAATATAGTAAGTGCATAAGTGGCAAGGAGTGGCCAAGAGCCTGTGTAGTCCTTTAATAGCGTTGGCATCCATACATAAATAGCCACTTCAGTCGCTACATAAAGTGCAATAGCTAAAGAAAAGCCAAGTGCATAAGGGTTTTTTACCATTTTCATGGTGGTGGCCAAAGAGGCTGGCTTTTCTGTTGTTTTAACTACGTCAGGGTAGTCTGCGCGCCATGCTAATAAAGCAAGGATTAAACACATTACGCCCGCAGTAATATACAGGTATGTCCAACTAACGTTTTGCACTAATAAAACACCAACTAGGGCAGGGCCTACAATAGCGCCAATGCCAAAAAAGCCCTCAACCTTGTTCATGGTTTTAGTATGGTCGTCGTTACTATGTGAAATATCGCCAAGCAATGCCAGTGCGCCGGTTTTAAATAAACCAATGGCCAGGCCTATGCAGCAAAGCAATACTAAAAAGAAGGTAAAACTGGTGCTAAATGCAAATAAAAAACAACTCGCAGAAAATATTAATAGACCTAGCATAATGGTTTGTTTACGGCCAAGGCTGTCAGCTAAAAAACCTAAAAATAATCCACTAAAGGCTATTAATGCCATGGGAGCGTAATGAAATGCACTAGCTTGAGTCATGCTCAAACCGAAATCTTTTATAAGTTCGGGGATTATCATGCCGACTGCGTCAGAGGTCATGGCAAACATAAAAAACATCATGTATGTAAGCCAGCGTATTTGTTGCAGTGGGTCGCTGCTTACGTGTGTGTGTGATTTTATCATGTGTTTATTCCTCGTTAAATTCTCTATTAATACTTCGTAAGTCAGTCAGTTGCTTACTGTAGTATTACGTGAGACACGAAATTTGTATGTAAAATTATTAAAAATTACTTGTAAATTCTTACTCGCTAGTTAAAGATATATCTTAATCGATTAAGTTTCAACATGGTAATCACACAATGATGAAGAATAAAGTTCAATTGATCACATATGCTGATCGAATCACTGGCCAAAATATAGGCGCGCTAACCACACTTTTAAAGGGCCCTTTAAAAGGCGTATTTGGTGGTGTGCACTTATTGCCATTTTACAATCCTATTGATGGCAGCGATGCTGGCTTTGACCCTATTGATCATAGTGAAGTTGATTCTAGAATAGGCACTTGGGAAGACATACAAGTATTAGGTAAAGATCTCGACTTAATGGCTGATCTAATTGTTAACCATGTATCGGCGCAGTCTTTTCAGTTTCAAGATGTATTAGCTAAAGGTAAGCAATCAGAATTTTGGGATTTGTTTTTAACCAAAGATGATGTATTCCCAAATGGTATGAGCGAAGCTGAGCAAAAAGCAATTTACCGCCCACGCCCAGGTAGTTGCTTTACGCCAATGCAGTGCGGCGACGGCCAAACGTATGATTTTTGGACCACTTTTACCGATAACCAAATTGATATAAACGTAAAAGTAGAAGCCGGTGTTGCGTATTTAAATAACGTACTTACTAAATTTTCGGCTAACAATGTAAATATTATTCGTTTAGATGCGGCGGGTTACGCCATTAAGCAAGCTGGCACTAACTGCTTTATGCTTGATGAAACGTTTGGCTACCTAGATAACTTATCTAAGCAAGCAAACGATTTAGGCATGGAAACCATTGCAGAAATTCATAGCCATTATCAAACTCAGGTAGAAGTGGCAAAACGCGTAAATATGGTTTACGACTTTGCGTTACCACCGCTTATTTTACACAGCTTATTTAACAACGATGTAGATGCACTACTCAAATGGTTACAAATTTCGCCACGTAATTGCTTAACCGTACTTGATACACACGACGGTATTGGCATTATTGACGCAGGTCCAATGGGCGACAAACCAGGGCTATTAAATGCACAGCAGATTGATAACCTAGTAGAAACTATGCACGCTAACAGCAACAACCAAAGCCGCCAAGCTACGGGCGCTGCGGCGAGTAATGTCGACTTATATCAAGTTAACTGTACGTACTACAACGCATTAGGCGCTAAAGACTTTGATTACTTACTGTCGCGTGCAATTCAATTTTTTGCACCAGGTGTACCACAAGTATATTACGGCGGCTTATTTGCTTGCGAAAACGACATGGAGTTACTGACAAATACAAATGTAGGCCGTGATATTAACCGCCCATATTTAGATGCAAATATAATCGACAAGGCCTTAAATAAGCCTGTAGTAAAAGGTTTAATTGAATTAATTAAAATTCGCAATTCACACCCTGCATTTGCAGGTGAATTTAGCGCCCAAGGTGAAGGCAGTATGTGTTGTTTATCGTGGCAACTAGATGAGCAAACTATTTCACTTACTGTTGATTTTAAATTACGCCATGCACTTATTACGCAAGTAAACGGTGATGAAGAAACAACGATTAACTTAAATTCATTTTTAGCTTAATGTTAAAAGAGTAATTTACAAACGTCATGAAAAGCAAAAGCCAAGCTACTTAAGCTTGGCTTTTTAACACATAAAACTGTCTCGTCCTGAAATGTGTTTACACATTTAGGATTTATTATGACCAAGTCAAATAATACACCGCTCAAACGAACACAACGAGATTATTCATTAGGCTTTAAATTACAAGTTGTTCACGCTGTAG